>CAYNDS010000063.1:0-17163 GCA_964395885.1 uncultured Solibacteraceae bacterium
GTTAGGAGCATTCTCCAGGACCTTGCCGTCCCACGCTGTGCAGGACGGCGTGATCCACTGCGACCAGCCTCCCGTGGCGCTGATTGGGCAGGAGCCTTCTCGGACGCTCAGTCCGCTCCGTCGAGTGGGGCTGCAGGTTGCCGATGTGCTGGAGGCGAACGGGCAGGCCCGAGAAGCGGCGGCTGTCTTGTTGGATCGGGTCGGCCTGAGGGGTTTGGACCGTGCGTTTCCGCATGAGTTGAGCATGGGACAACTGCAGCGGGTCGCCGTGGCGCGGGCCTTGGCGATGCGACCGGGACTATTGTTGGCGGACGAGGCGACTGGATCCTTAGACTCCGGCACTGAGCGGCAAATCGTCCATTTGGTGGACGAACTCCGGCGCGAGCAGGGCTTTGCCGTGCTGTGGGTGACGCACCGGCCGGACGCCGTGGCAAGCGTCGCGACGCAGTTCTGGCGAATGGAGGCCGGACGACTGGTGGTGGGTTCCGCTCCGGAGACGGGCGGGCACGCCAGCGCTTCCCCGCGCAAGGACCATGGCCGGGCAGTGCTGACGGCGCGCGGCCTACGGCAAACCTATCGCGGTGAAGAAGTTTTGCGCGGCATCGACTTCACTTTGCGACAGCAGGAGACCGTGGCGGTTTGCGGTCTGACCGGCGCGGGGAAGTCGACCCTGGCGCGCATTCTGGCCGGGATTGAGCGTCCCGCGTCGGGAACGGTGGAATGCGCCGGGCCGATTCAGATGGTCTGGCCGGATCCGGGGACCGCTCTCGACCCGGCTTGGCGTGTCGATGACGCCATTGCCGAGCCGTTGCAAATCCGGGGCGTGCCCCGTGCCGTGCGGCGTCAGGCAGCGGCGGATTGGCTGAAACTGGTTCGTCTGCCTCAGGAAGCCGCCACTCGTCGCGTCACGGAGATGAGTGGAGGGGAACGGCGGCGCATCCTGATTGCGCGCGCCCTGGCCACCGGCGCCCGTACCCTGATCTTCGATGAGGCGACCAACGGGCTGGACGCGGAGCTTTGTACCGCCCTTGTGCAGTGGCTGCGCGCACTGCAACAGGAGCAAGGATATTCCTATGTCTGGATCACGCACGACGAAACGACGCTGCCGGGATTCGCGGATCAGGTTCTCCATCTTCGTGACGGAGTGATCGCTTGATGCGCCCGGTGGTTCGTGCGGCCTCGCTGTTCTTTGCCCTGACCGTCCTCACGTTCCTGCTGGCGGAGTGGGCCCCTGGCGACTACTTAACGACGCTGCGCGTATCCCCGCAGATCTCGGAAGAGACGGCCGAGGCAGCGCGGACACGGCTCGATTTGGACCGCCCATGGGGCAGCCGCTATGCCGCATGGTTGCAGTCTGCGCTGGCGGGAGACTTTGGGCTTTCGCTTGCCTACGGCATCCCCGTCAGGCAGCTGCTGGCGGAGCGGCTGGCGAATACCTTCCTTCTGAATCTCATCTCCACCTTGAGTGCTTGGCTGGCGGCGCTCGCTGTTGGGTCCTGGGCCGCCACTCATGAGCACACTTGGGGAGACCGCGTGATTGAGTGGGGGCAGGCTGCGCTGGCGGGTGTTCCGGAACTGCTGCTGGCTCTCATCGGACTCTGGCTGTGGGGCGGACGGCCCTGGTTGGCCGCTGTCGTTCTCATGCTCGGAATGTTGCCGACGCTCTCCGTGCATGTACGCGGCGCGGTGCGGGAGGCGGTGGTGCACCCGAGTGTACGCGCGGCGCGGACGCACGGCATCCGCGGAGTGGTCTTGTGGCGTCACTACATTGCGCCGCTGGCCGCGCCACCGCTTGTGGCACTGGCGGGCCTCACCTTTGGCGGACTGCTCAGTGCGTCCCTGCTGGTCGAGGCGGCGCTCAGCTACCCGGGAATCGGCAGCCTGATGTTGGACGCCGTGCAGGCCCGAGACACAGCCGTGGTGGCCGCCGCGGTGACTGCGGCGGGAGCGATGCTGCTGGCGGCGAATCTGGCGGCTGAGTCCGCACAACGTTCCCTGGCCCCGCGCCACCGGAGATCCGGAAGATGAAAATCGCCTCGATTCTGCTGGGGCTGTTTGTTCTGCTTTCCTTGGCTGGTCCGGCTCTGGCCCCGAACAGCGCGGCGGCGCAGTTCCGAGACGCCGCCGGTGAGCCGCCAAGCGCGCGCTTTCCCTTAGGGACCGATGATCTCGGGCGGGACAACTGGTCTCGCCTGCTCCATGCCGGACGCTGGTCTTTGCTTGTCTCGGTGCTGGCGACTTCCCTGTCGCTATCGGCTGGAACGGTCCTGGGCCTTTCGGCAGCCCGCGGGGAGCGGGCGGAGCAGGTACTGCTGTGGCTGGCCGACCTGACGCTCAGCTTGCCCTGGCTCTATCTCTTGTTCGCGGTTCGGGGCTTGCTGCCGTTGTCGCTGGCGCCGGAGGCTGCGTTGCTGGCTGTGATTGGGCTGGTGGGTCTCATCGGCTGGGCTTCCCCGGCCCGGCTCGTATGGGCCGCCGCGCGGAGAGCGCTGGACTCCGACTACGTGCGGGCCGCGCGAGCGTTTGGCGGTTCCGATCTGCACGTCTGGCGGTTCCACGTACTACCCGCACTCCGCCCAGTACTGGCGGCCCAGATCTTCATCCTGCTGCCGCGCTATGCTTTAGCCGAATCCGCGTTATCGTTTTTAGGGCTGGGCTTGGGTGAGCCAACGCCGACGTGGGGGGCCTTGCTGGCCGCCACCCGACAATCCATGACGACGGGGCTGTCCTGGTGGAATCTTGCTCCGGCGTTACCCCTGATGGTACTGACCGTCAGTTGTGCCCAGGCGGCAGAGAGGAAACCAATCACAGGATGAAGGCCTTCATCGCCTGCCTGTTTGTTGCCGGCGCGTGGTGTGCGGACGCCGACAGGGTCGTGCTGTCCCAACGCGCGGAGCCCCGGTCCTGGAATCCGGTCACTGCCCTGGATGCCCCCACGCGGGACCTCTTGCGTCTGGTACATGGGCGGTTGGCCCGAATCCATGGCGGGACGCTGCAGCCCGAGGCGCAGCTGGCGCAGAAGTGGAAGTTTTCGCCGGACGGGCGGAGTTGCACAGTGGAGTTGCGTCGCGGCGTGCGCTTCTCCGACGGCGAACCGTTTGACGCGGACGACGTGTTGTTCACGTTTGAGGTCTATCTGGACCCGAAGCTGGGGTCGCCGCAGCGGGATCTGCTCGCGCCAAATGGTCAGTCCGTCAAGGTCTCCAAGCGCTCTTCGCACGTGGTGCTTCTGGAGTTCACCCAGCCCTACGCGCCGGGGGCCCGCTTGTTTGACGGCTTGGCGATTCTGCCTCGCCACCTGCTGGAAAAGCCCTATCGCGAGGGGAAGCTGGCGCAAACCTGGACCGTCGCCACCGCGCCGGCGCAAATGGCGGGGCTGGGGCCGTTTGTTGTCGACCGCTACGTTGCCGGCCAGCGGCTGATCCTTCGGCGTAATCCGCACTACTGGCAGCCGGGCAAGCCCAAGCTGAGGGAAGTGGAGTTGGTCTTCACGCCGGACCAGACGGCAGAAGTGCTGAGGTTCCGGCAGGGGGAGATTGATCTTCTGCAACGTCCGCCCGCGAAGGCCTTCGCCGCCTTGCCGCCGGAGGTGGTGAAGCTCGATGCCGGTGCCAGCCTGGAGTATCACTTCCTGTTCTTCAACCTGAACGGGGCCGGCGAGAAGGTTCCGCCCGCCATTCGCGCCAAGCAGCCTTGGTTTCGGCAGGAGTCCTTCCGCAGGGCTGTTTCGCTGGCTGCCGACCGTGCCGCGATGGCGAAGCTTGGGTTTGAAGGGCGGGCGACGCCCCTGGCGCACCATGTCACACCGGGCAATCGCGCTTGGCTGGTGGAGACCCGCGCGCCGCGCCGGTCTCTCGACGAGGCGCGTGCGCTGCTGCGGGAGGCCGGGCTCTCGGGGCGCCCGCTGGAGTTCTCACTGGTGGTGAATTCGGCCAATACGGCGCAGTCGCAACTTGCCGCGATTCTTCAGGAGGACCTGCGCCAGCTCGGCATCCAGATGCGAGTGGTCCCGCTCGACTTCCGCAGCCTGGTGGAGCGTGTGACGAAAACCCTGGACTATGAGGCGGCCCTGATGGGCCTGGGCAGCGGGGACGCGGATCCGAACTCGGAGATGAATGTGTGGCTGAGTTCCGGCTCCATGCACGTCTGGAACCTGTCAGCCGAAAACAACCAGACGGAATGGGAACGTGAGATCGATCGCTACATGAGCCAGCAGCGCGCGACGATGAACGTTGCCGAACGGCGGCGGGCCTACGGCGAAGTGCAGAAGCTGGTGGCGCGGCATCTGCCCGTCATCGCGCTGGTCAGCCCGCACCTGCTGGTGGCGCACAAGCCCGGACTGAAGGGCATTCAACCGGCCATCGTTCCGCCGTATGCGTTGTGGAACCTGGAGGACTGGTCTTGGGGGGGCCGTTGAGCTTTTCCCTTCCCGTGTCCGCCGCGGAGCCACCGGACCCCAGCTGGGACGATTCCCGATTGGTCGAGGCCTGCCGTGACGGCAACGCCGCCGCCTGGAGCGCCCTGATTGCCAAGTACAAGCGGCTGATCTATGGGATTCCGTTCCGCTATGGAGCCAATCCGGAAGATGCCGAAGACATCTTCCAGAGCGTCTGCGTGGAACTGCATGCCGAACTGGGCCGACTGCGCAATGTGGAGGCGCTGCGGTCCTGGCTGGTCACCGTCACGTCGCGGCAAAGTCTGCGCTGGAAGAAGCGCATGAAGGGGCGAGGCGAGACAGAGTTGTCGCCCGCATTCGATCTGGCCGACTGGGATGCGGCGCAGCCCGAAGTGGAAAAGCTGGAGCGCGGGCAACTGGTGAACCATGCCCTGACCCAGACTCCAGAGCGGTGCCGCCGTCTGTTGCAGATGCTGTTTTTCGAAGATCCGCCTCGCCCGTACGACGAAGTCGCCGCCGAGTTGGGGCTGGCCCGGGGATCGATCGGCTTTATTCGCGGACGCTGCCTTTCCAAGCTGCAGAAAGCCTTGGCGGAGGCCGGCTTTTGACCTTCTCGGAATGCTACGCGGAAGCCATGCGCTTGACGGCGGTGGACCTGAACGAGGCCGCGCGCCTTTCGCGCCGGGCAAGCCGCATGGCTCAGCGGTCCGGAGACCCGCGGGAGATCGGCCTTGCCGAGCGCCTGCTGGGGCATGTGGCGGTGCTGCGTTCTCGCCATCGGCGCGCGATCGAGCACTATGTGTCGTCCGTCCAGTCTCTGGATCGTGCCAACCAGTTTCTGGAAGCGGCAATCACGAAAAGTGGCGCTGTCGGCGCGCTGATCTATCTGGCGGAGTTCGAGCAACTGCAACGCTGGGCGGACGAGGCGCGGGCCGTTTTTCATGCCGGCGGGGACCGGGCACGCGTCGCGCGGCTGGATGGCAATCTGGCGCTGGCGCTGTTCCGGCAGGATCGGTTCTCGGAGGCGCTGGATCTCTACGACCGCGTCCACCGCGAGCTGCGGGAGGTGGGCCGGCCCGTCGATGTGGCCGTGGCCCTCTGGAACCGCGCTACCTGTCTGATCTCCATGGGAGACTACGCCGCCGCCCGCCGTGCGCATCGGGAAGCCCATGCCTATGCCGAGCAGCACCACTTGCCGTTGCATCTGGCGGCGATCGACTACAACGTCGCTTACCTGCACTACCTTTCCGGCGATTACACCGAGGCGATTCAGCTTTACGACGTCGCGCGGCGGACCGGCGAACCCTACCGGCGCGCGCTGTGTGATCTCGATGAGGCGGAGATGTACCTGGAACTCAATCTCCACCGGGAGGCGATGGAACTGGCTCAGCGGGCCATCCACGCGTTTCGTCGCCTGCGCATGCCCTACGAGCAGGGCAAGGCAACGGCGTTCCTTGCAATCGCCCAGGGGCAGCTGGGTTTCGCGGACAAGGCTGTGCGCTCGATCGGACTGGCAAGGCGGACGTTCCGGCGGGAGCGTAACCCGGTCTGGCTTGCGCTTCTGGATCTGTACCAGGCAATTCTGCTCGACCGGGAAGGACATCTGGCGAGGGCGCAGCAGTTAGCGGAAGCGGCGCGGCGATTCTTTGCCTCCACGGCGTTTGCCGCGAAGGCGGCAACGGCGGAACTCCTGGTGGCGCGCCTGGAATTGCGAATGGGCCAGTGGCGGCAATCGCTGGAACGTTGCGAGCAGGTACAGGCCACACTGCCCTCCCTGGGATCCGCCTCTTTGGAGTATCAGGCGGCACAGTTGCGTGCTGAGGCGCTGGAAGTGATGGGGCGTCACGACGAATCGCGACGCGCCTACCAGCGGGCTGGCGAACTGCTGGAACGTCTCCGCTTCCGCCTGCGCGGAGACGAGATCAAAATCGCCTTTCTGAAGGACAAGCTCTCGGTCTACGACCATCTGTTCTGGCTGACGCTGACGGACGGAGATTGCCCGGACCGCATCAGCCGCGCGTTTCTCGTGGCTGAGACGGCAAAGGCGCGCTCGATGGCGGAACAGGCCAAGGCGAGCGCGGCGTCCGCCGACTCCGCAGAACTGCTGGAGATTCGCCGCGACCTGGACGCTGTGTATCAGCAAGTTCAACGGGCGGAGACCAGTGCGCCGTTTGCAGCCCGTCCGGAATTGCGGGAACGCGCGCGACGTCTGGAAACCCAACTGGCAGGCCGGCAGGCGGCGCTGCATGGGCTGGCCGGGGAGAGCGCCTCTGCAGCGGGACCGCCTCGTCCGGAGGAGATTCAGCGCTCGCTGCCCCCGGGAACTCAACTGTTGGAGTACTTTGTCTCGCGCGGCACAATTTTCGCCTTTCTGATCGACCAACGCCGTATTCAGGTGTGGCCGCTCGCGCCGCTGGCCCGGGTACAGCGCCTGGTGCGATTTGTGCGATTTCAGTTGCGAGGCCAAAAGCCGGCCCTTCACGCACACTTGGGGGCGCTCTACGACGAGATCGTCGCGCCGCTTCGCCCACATCTCCTCTGCGACCATCTGGTCGTGGTGCCCCATGGGGCGCTGCACGCGGTTCCGTTCGCGGCGTTGCACGATGGCCGGACGGCGCTGGTCGAACAGTTCGCCATATCCTATGCTCCATCGGCCAGCCTGTGGCAGATTACGTCACAGCGTCCGAGAGGGAGAAAGGTGGCCTCCTTGGTGGTGGGGGTCGCCGATGCGAAGGCTCCCCTCATTGCCGCAGAGGCGCGGACGGTGGCGGAAGTCCTGCCCTCGCCAAAGATCGTGACGGACGGAGGGGCAACGCTGGAGCGGCTGAAGGCGGAAGGCCGGGAGGCCCGGTTTCTGCACCTTGCGGCGCACGGA
This sequence comes from uncultured Solibacteraceae bacterium, assembly GCA_964395885.1. Taxonomy (GTDB): domain Bacteria; phylum Acidobacteriota; class Terriglobia; order Bryobacterales; family Bryobacteraceae; genus JAPKYZ01. The sequence continues at coordinate 7,272 of CAYNDS010000063.1, forward strand.
TTCATCCAGAGGGAGAACCCGTTGTTCTCTTCCATTCAGCTCGCGGATTCCTGGTTGACTGTCTTCGATCTGTATCGCTGCGAATTCCCGGCGGACCTGATCACCTTAAGCGGATGCAGTACAGGCCTGAGCGAGGTGGTGGGTGCGGATGAGCAGGTGGGGCTGTTGAGAGGCTTGCTACAGGCCGGCACGCGGAACGCGATGGTGAGCCTCTGGGACGTCGATGACGAAAGTACAACGGTGTTCATGCAAGACTTCTACCGGCAGATGCTGGGGGGCGGACTCTCTCCGGCATGGGCGCTGCGGCAGGCAAGTCTCAATCTGCGACAGAGATACAGCGATCCGTACCACTGGGCGGCGTTTGTCATGGTGGGAGCCGGTACGTAGTGAAATTTTTTCTTCGAAACATATATCTGAGCGGCGCTAGAAACGCCCTAGCGCGGTAGGAGCCTCCATGTCAGCCGACGCACATTTCGAACTGGCCGATTGGGTCGATTACGTTCGGCAGACCGGACCGGCGGAGCGCCTTGCCGCGATGGAAAACCATCTGGTGCAGGATCGCTGCGAGAGCTGTGGTCGGATGGCGGAGATGCTGGCGGCTGCCTATGGGGCCGTCCGCGAGTGGAATCGCGTGGTGGTGCCGGATCATGTGGTGCGGCGGGCGGAAGCTGTCTTCGAAACGCCGGAGCGGCAGGCGTGGTGGGAATCCGCCCTTCTACCCGGCAGATGGCTGGCGGAAGCCATGGCCCCCTCGCCGGCATTGGTGGGGGTTCGCTCCACCGCGATGCAGCGTCAGCGCACATACCGGTCCACGGTCTGGGAAGTGCGCCTGGAGGAAGATGCGTCTCCGGACGGCTCCCGGTTGATGATTGGGGCAGTGACGAGGACGGACGGCACGGCTGCATCTCTGGAGGGGATGCGTGTGCTGTTGGTGGCGGGCAGGCAGACATTAGACGAGACGGCAACAAACCCGTTTGGCGAGTTCGAACTGACGGTGCCCGCCAACAAAGCTGCGCGAATGGTTGTCCTGATGGGAGAGTCGGGGCAGCGGCTGGAGTTAGATTTCGATCAAGAGCGGCTCGACGTTGTTGAATAAGAAGGCCGTGCGGAGGAGTGCTATGAACCGTTTTTCGTATTTTCGTTGGTTACTGGTCATTTTGGCGCTGTTTGTTCCAGCTTCCGCGCGGGCGGACGATAACTTCCTGTTGCGAGTTTCCGCGACCAACCTTCGGGCTGTTTTGCGAGCCTATAACCTGGAGTTGGAAGACTCGTTTCCTCAGCAGAATCTCTACCTGGTGGAGTGGGAGGGAGAAGGGTCGGTCAATACCTTCGTCGAGCGCGTGCGCCGCGACCCGCGCGTCCTTGGCTTCGAGCGAGACCAGGAAATCGAAGCGCCGGAGGTGACGCCCGGAGCACCCCTCAATCCGAATACGGCGGCCGGAACCGAGGCACTCCAGAACCGCACGATAGTCGACTTCTTCGGCACCCCGGCACTGGCGGGGTTTGTGAACCAGCCGGCGAGCCGAGTTATTGGACTGGACCGAGCACGAACCATGGCGACCGGCGCCGGAATCGTGGCCGTCATCGACACGGGTGTCGATCCGAATCACACGCTGCTGCGCGGCGCGCTGGTGGGTGGCTTCGACTTCACGCGAAATGTGGCCGGAGCCGACGAGATGGCGGATCTGGACTCCACAACATCGGCGGTACTGACCCAGGAGGCTGGCCTGTTTCTGGAGCATCTGCGGCCGACGCTGGTGAGTGAGTTCGCCTCGGCCATTCTCACGCAGGAAGCCGGGCTGTTCCTCGAGGGAAGCCGCCCACCTTCCGGATTTGGGCACGGGACGATGATCGCGGGCTTGATCCGACTGGTGGCGCCGACGGCCCGCATCATGCCGTTGAAGGCATTCACGGCGGCAGGCACCGCCTCTTTGTTCAACTTGACCCGTGCGGTGTACTACGCCACGGATAACGGTGCGCGCGTCATCAACATGAGCTTTACGCTGCGGCAACCATCGGATGAGTTCACCCGCGCGATCAACTATGCCGTGGCGCGAGGAGTGATCTCGGTCGGTGCGGCCGGCAATGAGGGTCGGGAGACAGTGGTGTTCCCGGCGAGCTATCACAATGTCCTGGGGATCGCATCCACGACGAATACGGATACGCGAAGCACGTTCTCGAACTTCGGGGCGGCTCTGGTCAGTTTGGCTGCTCCCGGAGAAGGTCTGGTGACGATCTATCCTGGTGGCGGCTATGCCACCGTCTGGGGGACTTCTTTCAGCAGCCCGCTCGTCTCGGGAACTGTGGCGCTAATGCTGCAGATAAGGCCGAACTCGACTTATCAGGACGTGGAGCAGGCAATCTTGGCTTCTCGGCGGCTTGGACCGGAGTTAGGCGCGGGGCGCCTCGACGTCGGTGCGTCGATGGTGAGCAGGTTAGCCAGGCAGTAAGTGAGTCCAGTCAGGTTGATCACAAAAAGCGCGGACGGAATCCCCGTCCGCGCTTTTCCACATTTAGCGAGCACGAGCCACTCAAAAAAATATCGCTGAAGCTATATCTCAAACGGTTTTGCTCTCCCTTCACAAGCAGAAGGCGCGTGGTTCCGAATAAGGGGCTCGCGATGCCGATCAGACAAACAGAGAACTACAGGAGGAGAGCGTTATGAAAATGTATCAATGGGCGCCGCTGGGAGCGATGCTAATGGCCGGTTCGGTGTTTGGCAACGACCTGACCCCGCTGCAGTTGAAGGCGGCATGCGAGACCTCGCCCCGCAATACCGTGGCCGTGAACACGCCGATCAAGGTTGCGAATTTCACGACCCGGGTGAACGTGACCACCGGCTGCCGGCTGGTATTCGGGTTCGACGCGAAGTTTGAAGCGGACTCGATCAATATGGGCTTCGCCGGGCCGCTGGTGTTCCAGGGCGGATTGAAGTCGGGAGTGCTCGCGGTGAAGTCCCTGTTGGAAGCACCGTCGGTCACGTTTGACCTGGCTGGCGGCGAGAATCAGATCGCACTGGCCGAATCGACGGTTCGGGCGACGACCGGCAATGTACTGATCAACGCGGGGCCGGTGTCGCAGGTCTCGGTGAGCAGCCGCTTTGCTACCCGCACGCAGGCGATTCTGGCTGCCGGCTCGGTGCAGATTGCGGGCTCGGGCAAGCTGGACGCTCAGATCATCGAAACGACGGTGCAGGGCAACGGCGGAGTGAACATTAACGCGTCGGGTGACGAACTCACCTTGAACGTAGCGAATGCGAATCTGCTGGCGCCGAGCGGTACGATCTCGATCACGGGCCCGGGCCGCCAGGCGTCCTTCGACTACGCGCTTGGCCAGATGCGCGCTGGCAACGGAGTGACGGTCAACTTCTCCGGCAGCGACGGGCAGATCCTGATGCAGAACGTCACGGTGAATGCGGGTACCGGTTCGGCCAGCTTCATTACGGCGCTGAGCGGTGCGCGTCCTGCAAAGTCAATCCTGGTCTCGTCCACGATCAACGCGGGCGGTTCGGTGACGGTGCAGGCTTCCGACGCCGGCCAGAGCGGCGAGGCGGCTCTCGAGAGCTCGCGGGTGACGGCCGCGGGCAGTGTGGTGGTCCGCAGCGGACCGCAGGGCACGACCAACGTGAAGTTCAACCAACTGCGTTCCAACAGCCTGGTCGGCGCTTCCGGATCGTGCACGGCGGAAGGCAACACGATTGTGTCGCCTGCCCGGGCGCTGTGCCTGCCGTAACCGGCAAGCTTGCGCCAATGTGGAAAGACCCGGCGTCCTGTGTGACGCCGGGTCAATTTGTTTTGGAACTCTCCTGGCGAGAGTCGTCGACCTTAGCCCCTTCCGGAACTCGCGCCGAGGCTCTTCAGCTTCGCCGTGAACGTCGTTCGATTGAGGTTCAGAATATCCGCGGCGGCCGTCTTGTTTCCGTTTGCCCGTTCCAGAGCCTGATGCAAGAGGCTGAGCTCGATTGAATTCATGGTCCGCTCAAAATCCAGGCCTGTGTCGGGAAGAGCAATCGAGGGAACCGCGACTGTGACATCACCCAAGCGCGGCATCGGTGCTTGCGGCAGAGGGAAATCCGCCGGGTACAGGACGGGCCGGTCCCCGCTGAGGGCCACCGCCACTTCCACCGCGTTCTCCAGTTGACGGACGTTTCCGGGCCATTGGTAGCTTTCCAGCCGCTGCAGGGTCTCCGGGAAGACAGTTTTGGGGGGAAGGCCTTCCAGCCGGCAGATCTTCCCGATGAAGTGTTCGACCAGTTGCGGAATGTCGTCGGGCCGCTCCCGCAAGGGCGGCAAGGCCAGCCCGACCACGTTCAGACGATAGAAGAGGTCTTCACGGAACTTCCCTTCTCGCACGCGATCCAGGAGGTCGATGTTGGTCGCGGCAATGACCCGAACGTCCACCTTGATCGTTTCCGAGCTGCCCAACCGTTGGAACTCCCGCTCCTGCAGAACGCGGAGGAGTTTGGCCTGCAGGTCGATCGGCATGTCGCCGATCTCATCCAGAAAGATGGTCCCGCGGTGAGCCGACTCAAACCGTCCGGCTCGCGGGGCAATCGCTCCGGTAAAGGCTCCGCGCACGTGGCCAAACAGTTCGGCTTCCAGCAGGTTCTCGGGCAGGGCGCTGCAGTTAATGGAAACCAGCGGCTGCTCGGCGCGGGGGCTTGCCAGATGGACCGCGCGAGCCGCCATCTCCTTGCCTGTCCCCGTCTCGCCGGTGATCAAGACGGTGCTCCGTCGAGAAGCCACCAACTCGATCGTGGCCGCCAAACGTTCCATTGCGGCACTGCGTCCGACCAGGTGCCTTCTCCACTCCGGGTTCCGCGCGGCCTCCACCGGCACCGGAGCCACCTTCCAAGCTCGGGCCACCGCCTCCCGCAGGCTGCCCTCTTCGCTCTGCGGGAGCACGGCGAAGGCGCCGAGTCGAGCCAATCGGGACGCCTCGGTCCAACAGGCCTGCAGGGTCCGGATGAGGACCGGCGTGCCCGGGAAAGCCCGTGCCACCACCTCAATGACTCCTCCCGGCTCACCGCCGGCGCCTTCATCGACGACCAGGGGCCGCCGCCGCCGCCCGAGTTCGAAAGCGACCTCGTCCCAGGCGAGACACCGGCGCCATTCGATCACGGGGATCGACTCCGGCAGCGCGTAATGGAGCACTCTGTCCATTGCTGACCCATTGATCGGCGGACGGAGGGGAAAACTTCATAGTCACCGCGATAGAGTATGCGAGATGACACGCCGTACTGCCTTGTCCACGCTTGCCGCCCTGCCGGCCTCGGCTCAGAAGAAGTTTGTCGTCGCGGTGGGGAGCATCATGCATGAGTCGAACTCGTTCAACCCGGCGAAGACGACACTTGCCGACTTCACGTCGGTCGATGTCGGCAGCGGGATCGGCGACCGTTGGGCGAAGGGTAATACGGAGGTGGCGGGGTTCATCGAAGGGGGTCTCGAAGCGGGTTTCGACATGCGGCCGACGCTCTACACCGGAGCCACTCCGAAGGGCGCCGTCACCAAGGAAGCATTTGAGACGCTCACTGCGGAGCTCATCCGGCGGATCCAGGCCGTTCCCAACGCCGATGCGGTCTACCTGGCGCTGCACGGTGCGATGTTTGCCGAAGAGTACCCGCAGGGGGATGAGGAGATCATCCGCCGCGTGCGGAAGGCGATCGGGCCCAAGATGCCCTTCGTGGTGACGCACGACTATCACGCGAACATCTCGCCGGTGATCGCCGAGCTTTGCGATGTGCTGGTGGTCTACAAGCAGAACCCGCATATCGATACCAAGGAACGGGGGCTGCAGGCGGCCAACATCCTGCGCCGCTGGCTGACTGGTGAAGTGAAGCCGACGCAGGCCATCGTCAAGCCGCCGATGCTGTACAACATCGTGTTCCAAAACACGAATGCCGAGCCGTTCCGGTCCTTGACGCAGGCTTCGATCGAGCTCGAGAAGAACCCGAAGGTATTGGCGGCCAGTGTCACGGGAGGCTACCAGTACAACGACTGCCCGTGGATTGGCCCGGCCATCGTGGTCGTCACCGACAACGATCCGGCGCTGGCACAGCGCGAAGCGCAGCGACTGGCCGACATGATGTGGGCGACGCGCGATCAGATCCGGCTGAACCTGCCGGACGCCGCCACCGCCGTCCGGAACGCGATGAAGGCCAAACGCCATCCGGTGACGCTGTTCGACATCGGCGACAACGTCGGCGGCGGGTCGGCAGCCGATTCGACGTTCCTGCTCCAGGAGTTCCTGACGCAGAAGGCGGACGGTTGGGTGATCGTTCTCTACGACCCGGCCGCGGTGGAGGCGGCTAAGAAGGCAGGCGTCGATGGCGCCTTCGACATGCCGGTGGGCGGAAAGAGCGACGACGCCCATGGCAAGCCGGTGCGCGTGGCGGGGAAAGTCCGCTCGCTGCATAGCGGGCGGTACATCGAAACGGAGAAGCGCCACGGCGGACAGCGCTACTACGACAACGGGCATTGCGCCGTGATTGAAGCGGAGGGCTCGACGCCGGATTCACTCAACCTGCTGGTGGTGACGGCGAAGCGGTCGACGCCGATGTCGCTGCATCAGATTGTCAGTCTCGGAATCTACCCGGAGCGGCAGAAGATTCTGGTGGCGAAGGGGACGGTTGCGCCGCGGGCCGCCTATGAACCGGTCTCGAAGGAGATCGTCCTGGTGGATACGCCGGGCGCGACGAGTGTCAACCCGGCTCGCTACACCTTCCGGAATGTTCGTCCCAACGTTTGGGGCATGCGTTAGCCGAGGGCGAGAATCCCGTTTTTTTGAGGAATCCGGGAAGGTGTGGGACAGGGTGAGACATTTGCCGTTTTGCTCCGCTGGAAGACGGGGCACCTCCGGCAACAGTTTGGGGGAAGCGAGGCGCGGGCGGGCGCGTCACCGTTTCGGAAGTCGTTCTGAGAAAAAGAGATGGAGTCGCGCCAGAGCGGTGACTACTTCTTGCGGGAAGGTGCTTTTGCGGCTGACCGGGAAGCTGGCTTGTTCGCTGCCGGACGTGGCGTACCCATGATTTCGTTTGACCGGTCTTTCTCTGACCGGGCCGCTTCGGTGTACTCCTGCTGTTCGAGTTCGGGTTGGATGTCCTGCCCGGGGCGCTCTCGTCCCGCGAGCTTAAAGTGTCCCGGTTTGATGACCTGGTTCTTGGATTTCGCCATACGGCAGGTATGGGCACGGTAAGGGCCAGTCGAATCGACTGGAGCGGGCGATGCGGGAGCTGCTCGACCTGCGGGTTCGCTATCCGAAGGTGGACATGGCGGAGGGGCTGATTGAGCAGTTCGCCACCCCGCCGCACACCCCGGAAGACTGCGTCTTCGCCCGCACCACGCAGGTGTTGACGGCGGACCTGAAGACCAAGGTCACCCCCTGCCAATACGGCGGCAAACCGGACTGCGAGCAGTGCGGATGCATCGCCTCCATGGGCTTGGCCGCCGTGGCCGCGCACAAGTTGTGGGGCGTTGTGCCCGTCGGCAAGATCTTCCAAGGTTCCGTGGTGATCGGCGAAACCTGGCGGAAGCTGACGGGCGGGGACGATGCGCCCGCGCCCGAACCAGCGTTCAAGGTATTGCAGTAGACCAGCTACGAGTAGGTGAGCGAGACTGTGGCGACGGTGTCCGCCAAGGCCACCGCCCGCAGCCAATACGCGTTGTACCCCGGCGGAAAGCGGTGCTGCACCGGCTGCCCCGGAGTGACGGCGAACGTCTCGTACTGCACCCAGAGGCCGCTGCCCGTGAGATCGACTTCAATCCGGATCTCCACCTTGCCGGCGCCGGAGTGCGAAAGGCGCAGCAGCTTCTGGTCGTAGCCGGTGAACAGATACGGCTCGGACGGCGCGTTAGCCTGCACCGGGGTATCCCGCCATGGGCCGCCTTCGCCCTTCGGCTTGCCGAAGCGCCATAGATCGTCCGAGGCGCCGAACCACAACCGGTGCTGGCCGTCCGTCGTGGTCACGAACTCGCCAGCAGGAACCTCCACGCGCGGCAAACCGGCCAGCACAGTGAGGCCGCGCCAGGAGCAGAAATCCTGAATGGGCAGATTGTGCGTGCAGACGGGCCGCACCAGGGCGATGCCCCCGGCGTTATTCGAAGGCAGTTCGTAGAACGTCCCGTGCGAATGGAACAGGTCGCGCTCCGTAGACACCTCCCGGGCGATGCGGGATCCGGCCGGCGCGGCGGGTCCTTTCGGCAGCCGCCAGCGCTTCCCGGCCTCATCGACGTAGATGACGGAGGCGGCATCCTCGGCCAGGGTGGCGGGAGTCGGCAGGTTCTCCTTCATCCATGTGTGGAGCTTGGCGTCCGCGAGCGGCCGGGCGGCGAGGTTGGCATCGACCTCGTAGAGCGTCTTCGGCGTCGAAAGCAGCAGCGTTCCGGTGTTGCCGTCGCGGGTCCAGAGCACGGCGCCCGGCGCGGTGGGCGCGGGCGCGGGCGGCGCCGCCGGGCGGGAATCAACCGCGGCGTATTGGAAGGAGGCCGTCGCTCCGGCGCAGGCCTGCAGCGGCGTCAGCCGAATCCAGGCCCCGCTCTCGGTGGGCAGGAAGGAATAGTGCTGATAGCCGCGGGCCGGGACGGTGATTTGGCGCAACGGCGTCCAGGCGCCCGAGCCCGCGCGGTCCACGTCCAGCCGGAAGGTGACGGGCGTAGCCGACTGGTGAGTCAGGTGGAGCAGGCGATGGGCAAACCCGCTGAACAGATACGGCTCGGAGGGTTGGTTGGCCGGGAGATCGTCCTTCACCCAAACCGCGCCGCGGCCGATGGGTGGGCCAAAGGTATCGAGCTTCGCGGGGTAGAGAAACCAGAGGTTCGACTGCGACCGGCCCGGCCCGGGGATCTTGCCCTTCACGCTGCGGGTATTGAAGAACTCGTTCTTGGCCGTATCGTCGCAGCCGAGAACCAGCCGATTGCCCCACCGGGCGAAATCGCCCACCACGCGGATGTACGTCGAACGCGGAGCGATGCCGGCCGACCGGTTGGCCCGAAATGCTTTGGGAAAGCGCCAGAACATGCCGTGCATGGTCATCAGGAGTTCGTCTTCTCCAATGTCCCGGATGCGCGGCCATTCGGTGTTCCAGCCGTGGGCCCCGTCGTAGGTGTGGGTGGCCTTGGGCAAGCGATAGGAATGCCAGACGCCCTTGTCGAGCAGCATCAGGATTACGGAACGGTGGTCCCAGCCGATGGCCCAGATGGGATCGGTGGCGGGATTGGGGTTCCCTTCGATGCCGCCGGGGCCAGTGACGTCCGTGAACTGGTTGCGGCGGACGACGCGCCACTCCTTGCCATCCCACTCCGCAAGACAGCCGGAGGGCGTATCCGGTGGCAGGTTGCCTCCGCCGATCTCGCCATTGTTCGAATAGACCACCCGGCCTTGGCCGGAGTAGAAGCCTTTGCCGTGGTAGCCGGGAAGCAGCGGCCCGGCGATGTCCTTGGCGGCCTTGCGCGCCACCATCGCGTTGCCGTCCTCATAGAGTTGCCGCACGGCGAGCGTGCGGACATCGACCTCATAGAAGCCTTCCTCCATCGAGGCGAAATAGATCTTGTTGGCCGGGTCCGTGAGGTGCCGGGCGTTGCCCGTAGGGCGGCCGTACATGGCCGAGAAGGGGATGGCGCGGACGCGGCGTTGCGAGTCGATCGCGTAGGGGCCGAGGAATAGCTGCTTCGACTCGCGATGGATCATCCGATTGGCGGGCGTGCCGCCGATGCTTTCGGGGCGAATCGTCTGATTGAGCGCTTCGTCGATTTCATAAAGCCGGTCGTCCGACCCGTTCGGTTGATGCGGCGAGTAGGTCACCACCCACAAGCGGCCGGCCCACGGGACCACGGCGCCGGTTCCGCATTCGGCCTGGGAGTTGAACATGGCGAGATGGGGATAGATGCCGCTGATC
>CAYNDS010000063.1:17173-20351 GCA_964395885.1 uncultured Solibacteraceae bacterium
GCGTCTGTGCGAGCAGGGCAAGGGAAGGGGAAAGCAGGAACGAGCGGCGAAGCATGTAGAGGCAATCCTACGTTAGCGGACGCCGAGCCGGGTTGCCGGTGGACCCCGGCGGCATCGAAATGTCCGAGCGATTCGGCGATGTGGCGAGCCGAGTCCAGAAGCCAGGATCCCAAACCCGTGAGTGTCGACCGCCGCGTTGCTGCGGCGAATCCCGGAAGCCGGTCCTGGTCTCTCGGTCAAACGGGAGAGAGAGGTGGGAACGTCCCGTGAAGCGGCTGCTCGCGCGGGAGCCGTCACGCTGTTCGCAATCGTTTCGCAGCACTCCCGACGACCGGGCCGACAAACAGTGGGCCCCGAAGCGAATTGGCGTGAGCAGCGGAGGGGTCCGTTCGCGGCGCCGTGCGGGAAGGAATGCGGGTGTTTGGCGGTTCCGCGGCGTGCGTCAGGTCGCCTGGCCGAGTTGGCGGTGGTAGTCGGCCGCATCAAACTGCCCGAGCGATTCGGCGATTCGGCCGTCGGCATCGAGACGCCAGGACTCGAAGCCCGAGATGTCGACTGCGCGGCCGTTGGTGTGGGTGCCGGTGAGCCGCCAGTGGTACTCGACGCGATCGCCGGAGGGGATCAACTGCAGCAGTTCGACTTTGAGATCGGGAAAGGCGGTCATGAAGGACTGCGCGACGCCCGCCACCGCGTCCGTGCCGATGGCGGGGGAGCCGCCATTGACGGCGAGCGATCCCTCCGGCGCGAAATGAGCGGCCACCTGCCGCGGATCCTGGCTGCACCAGGCGGCGGTGTAACGGCGTGCGAAGTCCTCTAGGTCGGGCATGGGGCGATTCTAGCGGGTCAGGCGGGTCAAGGTGCCGTCGGAATGCAGACGGTAGAGGCGCCCGCGCCAGTGGATGGTTGTTCCGAAGAAGCCGGCGAGCCAGAAGAAGAAGCTCAGGAAATCCTGGACGATGACGGATGAGAATGAGGCCCTGGCGGCGACGGTGTCGAGGGTTGCGCGGGCCACTGCGAGACGGAGTGCCAGCACGACGAAGAAGGCCCAGCCGGCAGCCGGTTCGGCGAGTGTCAGCAGCATGGCCAGCGGCAAGGGCATGGTGAACAACTGCCCGACATAGCCGGCGGGGCGGGAGCGGCGGGTGGAGCGGTACCAGCGCAGGCGATGGGCGAAGTTCGCCGTGAGCGGCTCTGAGCCGATGCGATGCTCGACGACCTGGCGCGAGAGCGCGACTCGGAAGCCTCGGGCGGAGGCGCGGTTTCCGATCACGAAGTCCTCGGCCAGGTAGCGGCTCAGATCCTGCCATCCGCCGATGGCCTCGATCACGCCTTTGCGCAGAAACATGGTGGGGCCGACGGCGAAGTGGACGCCGCGCTCGACCAGACGGGCGGTGAGGAGGCCGGCGAGGAACTCGGTGTTCATGCCGACGGCTTCGAGTGCGGACCAGGGGGAGGGTCCGCCGACGGCGCGGTACGGGCAGGTGGCGACGTCGACGTGCGGCTCCAGCCCGGACAGGAACCGGCGGTCGACACGAATATCGGAATCGCTGATGACGATCAGGTCATGACGCAGGGCCGGCCAGGCGCGATGGAGTTGCCAGACCTTGGCGTTGTGCCATTCCGGAGTGCCGGTGAGGACGATTCTCGCGTCGACGTCCGGGTACTCGGCGATGAGCCGCAGGCAGAGGGCGTGTGCCGGGTCCGCGGCGCTCTCCATGGCCAGGACGAGCTCGAATGCGGCGTCCTGCTGTTCAAAGAAGCTGCGGAGGTTGTCTTCGAGGCCGAGGTCGATGCCGCGCAGGGGCTTCAAGACGCTGACCGGCTCGCGATTCTGCGCGAGCGGCTGCCCGCGATAGGACCGCACGGCGAGCAACGCCAGAACGCAGAAGACACTCGCGCCCAGGCACAACGCCGCCAGCAGCCAGGCGATCATTCCTCCGGGGTGCGATCGTCGATCAGCTTGCGGATGTGCGCGACGACTTCGGCGACGGGTTTGGCGCCCTGATCGCCGGCGCGGCGGTTGCGGACGGCGACGGTGCCGTCCTGCGCCTCGCGGTCGCCGATGACCAGCATGTAGGGCACCTTCTGGAGTTGGGCCTCGCGAATCTTGAGGTTCACCTTCTCGGAGCGGGCGTCGAGATGGGCGCGGATGCCGGCGGCGGCGAGCGCGGCTTCCACCGTTTTGGCGTACTCGACATGGCGGTCGGTGATGGGCAGAACGGCCGCCTGGACCGGTGACAGCCACACGGGCAGCGCGCCGGCGTAATGCTCCAGGAGAATGCCGAAGAAGCGCTCAACCGAGCCGTAGAGGGCGCGGTGCACCATCATGGGCTGATGCTTGGCGCCGTCCTCACCGACGTAGGTGATGCCGAACTTGCGGGGCAGGTTGAAGTCGAACTGGACGGTGGAAAGTTGCCACTTGCGGCCGATGGCGTCGACGAGCTTGACGTCGATCTTGGGTCCGTAGAAGGCTGCCTCGTCGGGCATGGTGACGGCCTTCAGGCCGACGCGCTCCACTGCCTTGAGGAGCGCGTTTTCGGCGATCGACCACTCTTCCGGCGTCCCGTCGTACTTGCCGCTGGCGCCGCCGTCCCAGGTGGACAGTTCGGCTTCGTACTGCGAGAAGCCGAAGGTTTTGAGCGTGTGGAGCGCGAAATCAAGACAGGCGACGACTTCGTCTTCGACCTGGTCCGGCCGGCAAAAGATGTGGGCGTCGTCCTGGCAGAAGGCGCGGACGCGGAGGAGGCCGTGCAGCACGCCGGACTTCTCGTAACGGTGGACGGTGCCGAGTTCGCCGAGGCGCACCGGCAGGTCGCGATAGCTGCGCTGTCCGTGCGCGTAGATCAGCACGTGGCCGGGGCAGTTCATGGGCTTGGCGCGATAGACGGCGTCGTCGAGCTCCATCTCGTCGAACATGTTTTCGCCGTAGAACTGCTCGTGGCCGGAGACTTCAAAGAGCCGCTTGCGGACGATTTGGGGGGTGAAGACCAGCGAGTAGCCGCGCTTCAAGTATTCGGCGCGCATCCAGTCTTCGAGTTCCTTGCGGATGATGCCGCCTTTCTCGTGCCAGAAGATGAGACCGGGCCCGGCGAGTTCCTGGATGGAGATGTAGCCGAGCTCGGCGCCGACCTTGCGGTGGTCGCGCTTCTTGGCCTCTTCCAGGCGATCCAGGTATTCC
>CAYNDS010000064.1:0-4846 GCA_964395885.1 uncultured Solibacteraceae bacterium
ACCTTCTTCAGGTCGGTGTGGCAGATGCCGCAGGTTTCCACGCGGATGAGGAGTTCGCCCGCCCCGATTTCCGGCGTCGAAATCTGCTCGACACGGACCGTGGACTGCCCGCGGTAGACCGCCGCCCGCATCGCCGGCGGGATCGGCACAACAGGCGAGGAGGTCAGGACGGCGGATTCAGAAGGCATAGGCGAGGAGATATTCACACAGTAGACGAGAGCAGTCCCGCTGACGGGCCATTAAACGAGCCAAGCCCGGCAAAGCGCGCCAGGGAGAACGGGCAGCCTGCAGCAGGATCTTCCCGGTTGAAAACCCGGTCGCGGTCCGCGCCAGGTTCAGGTCAATCGCGAAATCCTCTTCCGCAGCGTCCGAAACCACTTTCGCGCAAGAGAAGGAAACCGATAACGAGTGAGAGCGCCGCGCCACCATCGCGGCTTCCATCTCAACGACGTCGCCCCAAGCCGAAAGCGCGTGTTTTTCTTTGCTGGTCACCGCGATGCGGTCCTGGCTCACGATCGTGCTGCCTTTGCGGTTGTCATCCGTCTCAGCTACAAACTGCTCTCCGTTGGCGCGGTCAATGACCAGTTTTCCGCGAACCACATCGCCGACGGCCAGGTCCGACCGTAGGGCTCCGCAGAGTCCGACGCTCCAAACGGCATCCGGTTGCGCCCATTCCAGGACGCTTTGTGCCGTGCGGGCGGCGGCGGCATAGCCCACGCCACTCCAGGCCACCACTACTTTGGCTTTCCTATATTGTCCCACGCGCAGAGCAGGACTTGGCGCCGTGGGGTCAGGCCGCAGCGAGAGGGCCCGGCAGAGGGGAGCAATTTCTTCCGGCATCGCCGCCAGGATCGCCAGGCTCATACGTAGGCGTTGGCGCGGAACCAGTCAACCGCCGCCCGCAGCGCCTCGAGGGCGGGACGCGGCTGGTAGCCCAGCTTTTCGGAAGCCTTTGCGTGGCTGACCCACATTCTCCGGGCCGACATGCGGACACCATCCAGGGGCACACGGGGCGGTTTGCCGGTGACCGCCGCCCAGCGTTCGCTGAACCAGCCGGCCGCATACGCCACCCCGTACGGCAGTTGCAGTTTCGGCGCCGGGCGCCCGCTGATGGTCTCCAGGCGGTTCAGAATCTGCTCCAGCGTAAGGTTCTCCGAACCGAGGATGTAGCGCTCGGCCGATTTGCCACGCTCCAGGGCGAGGTAGTGCCCTTCGGCGACATCCCGGGCATCGACAATGTTCAGCCCCGTATCGACGAAGGCAGGCATGCGACCCTTCAGGAAGTCGACGACGATTTGGCCGGTGGGAGTCGGCTTGGCATCATGATCCCCCACCGGTGCGGTGGGATTGACGATGACGACGGGAAATCCGGTGTGGGCGAAGTTGATGATTTCCAGTTCGGCAAGGTATTTTGAGCGCTTGTAAGCCCCCTTCATATCCTCGATACGAGTGGGCGCGTCCTCCGTTCCCGCCTTGTCTCCGTCCAGCCCGATACAGCCGACAGTCGAGGTGTAGACGACACGGTCGACACGGGCGTCCCGCGCGGCATCGAGAAGGTTCAGCGTGCCCGTGACGTTGCTGTCAAACAGTTCCTGCGGCTGAGGCGCCCAGAGACGGTAATCCGCTGCCGCATGGAAGACAGCGCCGCAGCCCTGGACCGCGCGGTCGAGCGACGCCCGGTCCCGCAAATCGCCGACGACCGTTTCCACCGGAAGCTCCGGGACGGCGCCCTTGCGGACCATCGCGCGGACTCGATGGCCTTTCTCAAGCAGAGTACGGCAAAGATGCCAGCCCAGGAACCCGCCCGCGCCAGTGACAAGCGTCGGCTTCATGGGTGACCGGACTAGGAGCGGAACATCCAGGTGAGCAGTTTCATCGTGTCTCCGGGTTGCGGGTTGATGCCGTACGCCGCGGAGGCTTCGTAGCCGCAGTGGACCATGCAGTGATCGCAGCGCGGGTCATTCCCCTCGCCGTAATGCTCCCACTGCGTCTTGGTCATGAGGTCTTCGAAGGTATCGTAATGCGCATCCGTGATCAAGTAGCACGGACCCTTCCAGCCCTTGATGTTGTAAGTGGGGTTGCCCCACGCCGTGCAGGGATACTCGCGCTTGCCTTCCAGGAACTCCAGATAGAGCGGAGAATTCGAGATGGGGAAGCGCTTGGCGGTCTCCGAGAAACCGGCGAACTTCGCCAGCACCTGATCGCGCGTCAGGAAGATTTCGCGGTCATTCACCGCGGAGTAGCCGTACGCCGGGGCGATCGCGTGGCCATCGACGTTGAACTGCCTCAGGTAGGTGAAGAGCTCTTCCACTTCCTTCATATCCGTTTCGGCATAGACGGTCGTGTTGGTCATCACCTTGAACCCGGCGGCTTTCGCCGCTTTGATGCCTTCCACCGCCTCGCGGAAAACGCCCTGCCGCTCGACGGCGATGTCGTGGTTCTTCTCCATGCCGTCCAGGTGAACGTTGAAGTAGAACCAGTCGTGCGGACGAAACAGATTCAGTTTCTTGCGGATGAACATCCCGTTCGTGCACAGAATGACCTGCCGTCCGCGGTCGAGCAGTGCCTGCGAAAGCGGCCCAATGTGCGGATAGAGGAACGGCTCTCCGCCACAGATTGCCACCGAAGGAGCGCCGCATTCGTCGGATGCGGCGATGCACTTTTCAAGTGGGACGATTTGCGAGATGGAGGTTTCGTACTCCCGGATGCGGCCACAGCCCGTACAGGTCAGGTTGCAGGCATGAAGCGGCTCCAACTGCAGCACCAGCGGGAAGCGTTTCTTGATCAGCGGGTGCGGGGCGCGAGAACTCGAACCGCTGCGGGTATGCAGAATGCGGAACGGGTTGGCCGTGTCGAAGTCCGGCTTGACGGTACGCTGCCATTCCGGACGCGGCCGCCACTTGTTTTTGGCGATGTAGCCGGCCATGTTGGCGGTGAACGATAAGGGGAATCGCATCTCGGGGTCGAAGTCTCCAGGTTAATCCGTCGGCGGGCGGCGCTTTAGATACTCGCTCAGCGCCAGAACCGGAAACGAATTGCGGTACAAGTGGTAGTTCAGGTAAAAGACCTTGGGGAAGCCGGTTCCGGTGGCCAATGCTTCTCGCCACAAGCCGTCCGTCTGCTGGCTTTGGCTGAGATACCGGACGGCGTGGGAAACGCTGTCCGTGGTTTCGTCACCGCTGGCGAGCAGGCCCAGCAGGCCCCAGGCGGTCTGAGAAGGTGTGGACGTAGTGGCGACGAAGCCCTGCCCCTCATAGCTGGCGCAGCTCTCTCCCCAGCCGCCGTCGGCATTCTGGATCGAGCGCAGCCACTCACCGGCGCGCTGAATCGCCGCCTCATTCGGGTCCATGCCCGCCGCGCGAAGTCCGCGGAGAGCCAAAAACGTGCCGTAGACGTAGTCGACACCCCAGCGGCCGTACCAACTTCCATCGCGCTCCTGCGTCCGAAGCAGGTACTTCACACCCCGCTCGACTGCGGGATGCGTCGGAGGCAAGCCCCACGCACTGAGCGCTTCGAGGACCCGCCCGGTAATGTCCGGGCAGGTGGGGTCCAGCATGGCATTGTGGTCGGCGAAAGGAACGTCGGAGAGAAACTCCCAGTTGTTGTCCACGTCAAAGGCGGCCCAACCCCCATCGGAGCTTTGCATTCCGATCAGCCACTTTATGGCGCGGGCGACGCAGGCATCGAGCGCGGCCTGATCGGTGGCGCCCGTATGCTTCAAGGCCAGCAGGACCTGCGCGGTATCGTCAATGTCCGGGTAATACTCGTTGGCGAACTCCAAGTACCAGCCTGAGGGTTCGAGGTCCGGCCGCTTGACGGCCCAATCCCCCTTGCGGCGGCACTCCTTGGTGAGCAGCCAGTCTCCGCAGCGGCGCATCGCGGCATCGGGCGCCAGACGGGATTCCCCAATGGCGTAGGCGGCAATGGCGGTATCCCAAACCACTGAGAAGCAGGGCTGGAAGTAGAAGCGGTCGCCATCCTCGACGATCAAGTTCTCGAACTGCCGGACGGCCTCCAGCACCTTCGGATGATCCTTCGGGTAACCGAGGACATCCAAGGCCATGATCGCGTACATCATGGGCGGGTAAATGGCGCCGAGACCATCGGAATGCTCAAAGCGCTCCAGCATCCAAGCCTCCGCAGCCTTGAGCGCCTTCCGACGAAGCGAGGTAACGCCGAAGCGCTCCCAAAGCTTCAGCGCGCCGTCAATCCGATAGAAGAGGCTCTTGCGCGAGAACAGGTGATCGGACGGAGCAAACGCGGGCGAGACGCCGGGCAGGAAGAGCTCTTCCAGGCTGAGGCCGTCCGGCACGGGTCGTCCCGGATTCAGCGCCTGCGTGATGGCAAGCGGCACGACGATGGCCCGGCTCCAGGACGACATCTCGTAAATCACGTTGCCGAACAGCATCAACTCCGGCGGGACGCTGGGCACGTGCTCCGGCGGGTAGAGACGGAACAGCGAGAGGTTAATCTTCGTGTAGCTGTTGGCCGCCTGAATGCCACCCAGGGCGTGGATGCGCTGGCGGAGACGCGTCATCGCGTCGGAATCCACCGGAACGCCAGCCACCTTCAATGCGAAGTACGCCTTCACGCAAGCCGAGATATTTGAGGGGCCTTCGGCGTAGATATTGAAGCCGCCATCGGGAAGCTGGCGATTCAGGATGGAACGGATCGCCTTGTCGATTCGCGCGCGAGACGGCGGATTCCAAGCGCTGCCTTGCGGCGGGTGGCGCCACAATTCCAAAAGAACGTAGTCGGATTCGAGGGTGGTGTCGGCGGTGAGATCGGCCCACCAGAAGCCGGATTCATGCTGCTCTTTCAGCAGAGCTTGAACCGCGCGCGAAGT
>CAYNDS010000064.1:4856-9716 GCA_964395885.1 uncultured Solibacteraceae bacterium
TCGTGTCCTTGATTTGCAGGCTGGGCGTCATTGCATCGGAAGGCTGGACACGGTGATCTGTGTCAAGCGAGCCGCAGTGGCCCCCAACTCCGGCGGGAGTGAGAACCGAACGTCCTCGTCCTTGATTTCGACCTGCTCGACGTCGGCATAGCCGCGGGCACGGAGCGAGTCGATCAGTTCCTGAACCAGGTTCTCGGGAGCGGATGCGCCGGCGGTCACCGCAACCGTGTTGACGCCCTCCAGCCACTCGGCGCGAACGTCGCGCTGGTCGTCGACCAGATAAGAAGGCACGCCCGTCTTCTCACAAACCTCCACCAGGCGGCGGGAGTTGGAGCTGTTCTGGCTGCCGACAACCAACAAGAGGTCGCAGAGCGGAGCAACCGCCTTGACTGCAATCTGCCGGTTCTCGGTCGCATAGCAGATGTCCTGCGACTTTGGCCCGGCGATCTTTGGAAAACGCTGGTGCAGACGTTCGACGATATCGTGCGTTTCGTCCAGCGACAGGGTGGTCTGCGTCAGGTAGGCCACCTTCTCGGGATTCGGAAACGCGAGCCGGTCAACGTCTTCCACGGTCTCCACCAGCACCATGGATTCCGGAACCTCGCCCATTGTTCCAATCACCTCGTCATGATTGGCATGCCCGATCAGCACGATCGAGTACCCTTGGCGCGCGAACTTGATCGCTTCAAGGTGAACTTTCGTGACCAGCGGGCAGGTGGCATCAATGACTTCCAAGCCACGATCCTTCGCTTCGTCTCGCACTGCGGGAGAAACGCCGTGCGCCGAGAAAATCACCCGCGCACCGGCTGGAACTTCGGCCAGTTCTTCGACAAACACAGCGCCAGCCGCCCGTAATTCGTCGACAACGTGCTTATTGTGGACGATCTCTTTGCGGACGTAAATCGGGGCGCCGTACATCTCCAGCGCGATCTTCACGACATCGATCGCACGAACCACCCCAGCACAGAACCCGCGAGGGGAGAGCACAACGATCTTCTTCTGCACGGTCGCTGGCATAGAAGCTTCAGTATACCAGTGCAAACTGTGTCCTTTCTTCAGTTGGGGTCGGCTTCTGGGGCCAGGTGCAACTCTGGCGTGGCCTAGAGCGCTTCCAGGATCGAAGCGCTTTGGACACGGCGTTCCGCGTGTTGTTCGATGTCGCGCAACATGGCGCGCCGCAGGTCCCGGGCGGTGAACTTGTTCCAATCGCGGGGCGAGAGTCCGGCAATGGGCGTGGCAAACATCTCCTGGGCGATGGCGCGGGACTCTGAAGAGACGATGGGCTGTCCGAGAATGCCGCTCAGTTGCACCGCCCAGAGACTGAAATATGTCGCCGCGCACCAGGGCGAGCCGTCCGCGCGCAAATAGTCGAGCATGGCCAGAATCAGGCGGAAGAAGCGTTCATTCTCCTCGGCGGCGGGCAGCAGCAGATCGCTCACCTCGGCGATGTAGTCGAGCACGACGGACGCCTCATAGCGGGAGCCGATCGCAAAGGGCGAACCCAGAAGATCGCACCCGGTGATGAACAGCAACTCCACGCCTTCCTTGCCGCTGTAGTAGAGCCGCGAGTGCGACAAGCGCTCCAGGCCGGCGCCGAACTTGGATTTCGGCTTTCGCACGCCGCGTGCCACGCCACGGAGTTTCCCCTGGTCGCGCGTGAAGAAGCTGACGATGAGGTCGGACTCCTTCAGCGCGTAGGTTCGAAGAATCAGCGATTCACTGGCCTGGGACGGCACTCTAGTTCCAGTGTGCCAGCTAGAATCGGAGGTCCAGCTAGAATCTGAGGTAATGAGTTCCCGGATCGAAATCCTGCGCTCCATGCTGGAGCAGGACCCGAACAACAGTTTTGCGCGCTACGGCATCGCGATGGAGCTGATCAAGCAGTCCCGCCTGGAGGAAGCGATGGCGGAGTTTCGGGCATTGATCGGTCACGATCCGAACTACGCGGCGGCCTATTTTCACGGCGGGCAGACGCTGGAGAAACTGGGACAGTTGGAAGACGCCCGAGCGATCTACCGGCAAGGAATCGAGGTAACGGCGCGGACGGGAGACGCGCACACGCGGGGTGAATTGGAAGGAGCACTCAGCCTGCTGGGCTAACCAACATGGCAACCCTACCGATTCTCGGCCAGGTGCCGCTGACCGGCGGAACGACCTGGACGGGTCCGGCGCCCCGGATCAGTTCCCTGCTGATCAAGCCGGCGTCGGCGGTCTGTAACCTGGATTGCTCCTACTGCTTCTACCTGGACCGCGAAGCCGATCCTTACAAGGAACTTCCGGCGCGACGGATGAGTGACGAGACGCTGGAGCGGCTGGTGGAAACGTACCTCTTCTACAGCTACCCGCAATCGATCTTTGCCTTTCAGGGTGGTGAGCCGACGCTGGCCGGACTGCCCTTCTTTGAGAAGCTCGTCGCTCTGCAGCAGCGCCATGGACGCGGTGGCCAAGCCGTTTCGAATGCGCTGCAGACCAACGCGGTGCTCCTGGATGACAGTTGGGCGCAGTTCTTCCGCAGCTACCAGTGGCTGCTGGGCGTCTCGCTGGACGGTCCGGAGGACATCAACGACCGATACCGCTTCAACAAAGCCGGGCACGGCACCTGGCGCCGCGTCATGCAGTCGATCGAGTGCCTGCAGAAGGCGCGGGCGGAGTTCAACATCCTCTGCGTGCTGAGCCAGGCGAACGTGGAACGCCCGAAGGAAATCTACCGGTTCTACCGCTCGCAGGGCTTCGACAACATCCAGTACATTCCGCTGGCGGAGTTCCACCCGGATGGTTCGCCGATGGAGTTCACGATCACGCCGGAACAGTACGGCCGGTTTCTGGTGGAGACGTTTGAGCTGTGGTGGCCAGAGCGGCGCAAGGTACGTGTCCGCTTTTTCGACAACATCGCGGAGGCGTTGGCGGGCCAGAAACCCGGGTCCTGCACGATGCACGAGACCTGCGACAGCTATTGCGTCGTCGAATACAACGGGGACATCTACCCGTGCGACTTTTTCGTCGAGGGCGGCTGGAAGCTCGGCAACGTCAACGAGGACAGTTGGACGGAAGTTGCGCGCCGCAGCCGCCGCTATGCCTTCGCGCAAAAGAAGACGCTAGGTCATCCGGAATGCCAGGCATGCGAGTATTCCTCCATCTGCCATGGCGGCTGTCCGAAGTTCCGGCATGGCCCGCAACGCCGGTTCGAGGACCTGGACTACTTCTGCCAGGCGTACAAGATGATTTACGCCCGCGCGGTCGGTCCGCTGCGGGACGAGGTTTCGAAACTCCTGGGCCGCGGTCCGATCTCCCGCTGAAATGGCGTTTCAGCGCGGGATCAACTTCACGGCTGAGCGAGGCGCCTTCTACGGCTCCGAAGAATGCCGGCGGCAGTTGTCGAAGTTGCCTGGCTATGGAATCGATTCCATCGCGGTGGTGCCGTATGGCTTTGTGCGGCAGGGGACGCCTCTGGTCCGTTTGCCGGGCGCGGGCAGTTGGGAACGGGACGAAGGTGTCGTTGCCGTTGCGCAGCACGCCCGGAGTCTGGGACTTCGTGTTCTTCTCAAGCCGCAGATCTGGGTGGGAGGCGGCGGCTTTCCGGGATCGTTGGATTTTGCCGGCCCCTCGCGCCGCGCTTTCTTCGACAGCTATGCGATGTTCGTGGACCACTACGCGCGGTTGGCCGCCCGCTGCGAGGCGGAGACCTTCTGTGTCGGGACGGAGTTCGTCCGCTTGAGTGGCGAAACGGCGGAGTGGCGGGAGCTGATCGCGCGGGCGCGATCCCAGTTTCGGGGCAAGCTGACATACGCCTCGACGCAGGGACCGGAGTTCGAGACGCTAGCCTTCTGGGATGCGCTGGACTTCATTGGTCTGAACAGCTACTATCCGCTGCCGGATTCACTCGATGCGTCCTCCGTGGCAGCGCGCGTCGAGGCCGTCGCGCTCCGCCATCGGAAGCCGCTGCTGCTGACCGAGGCGGGGTTTGCCAGTCTTCAGGCACCGCACCGCCAGCCGTGGGATGAGACACCGCGCCCGCTGTCGATGACGGACCAGGCACGGTGCTACGAAGCGATCTTCCGCGCCTTCTACAACAAGTCCTGGTGCTCCGGCATGTACTGGTGGAAGGTGGGCACCAACGGTTATGGCGGTGAAGCCGACGGGAGTCACACGCCGTGGGGCAAGCCCGCCATGGACGTGCTAAGGCGCTGGTACCGGGGCGGTCTCCGTCGCTGACGACGCGCTATCCGGGAGACGCTCAATCCGCACCTGCGCAATTCGGTTGCGGTCCATCGCCAGCACGGTGTACCGGCGTCCGCCTTCCAGCACTTGTTCCCCGCCCTTGGGAATCACACCCAAACGTGACAGCAGAAAGCCGGCGAGCGTCTCGAAGTCGTCGTCCTGCGGCAGTTCCAGGCCGTACTGCTTTTCCAGGTCGAGAATCGGCGTGATGCCTTCGACGTCGATGAAGGCAGCCTCCTGCCGCGGCGCCAGACGCCGCACATCGTGTTCATCCTCGATCTCGCCGAACACCTGCTCCAGCACGTCCTCCATCGTCAGAATGCCCGCCACGGTACCAAACTCATCCACCACAACCGCCATGTGCGTATGCTCGGTTCGAAACTCATCCACCAGTTCATTCAGCGGCTTCGTTTCCGGCACGACGATCGGCTTTCGCATCCAATCTTCCAGGTCGAAGGCTCGTGCGGTGCGCTTGCGGGCATTGGCAAAGCGGCGGTCGCGCCAGACCCGCAGCAGGTCTCGCACGTGGACGTAGCCGACAATGTTCTCCGGCTTGTCGCGATAGACGGGCAGCCGCGAGTAGATCTGCTCGGCCATCAACCGGACGACGTCGTCAAGTGAGCTTTCCACCGGCAGCGACAC
>CAYNDS010000064.1:9726-20295 GCA_964395885.1 uncultured Solibacteraceae bacterium
CAGCGACACAATGCGGTCCCGCGGCACCATCACTTCGCGCGCAACCAGCGACCCGAGATCCAACAGGCGGTGAATCGCACTTTCCTCGAACGCGCGAACGTAGCCGTGCTGGCTGGAGGAACTGACAATGTGCTTGATCTCTTCGGCCGAATGGCCGCCGCCGTGTGTGATGCCACGAAGGCCGAACCATCGCGATACCACGGCCGAAGACCGCTCAATCACAAACACGAACGGGTTCAGTGCCTTGAGCGTGAAAAGCAGCGGCGGGGCAGTGAGCACCGCCATGCGCTCCGCCTTCTCGACGGCCAGATTTTTCGGGACCACCTCACCGATCACCACCAGCACCAGAGTCAGCAAAAGAAACGACGTGACGAAGGCCACGGCGCGGAACGCCAGCTCCAACTGCGGTGTGGTGAGGTAAGGCTGCAAGAAGCCGATCAGGCCGTGATAGATCGCCTCTTCCCCAGCCCATCCCATGCCGAGGCTGGCCAGCGTGATGCCGACCTGGCACAGGGAAATCATCCGCTCCATGTTGTCGATCAGGTACAAAGCGGCCGCGGCGCCGCGAACTTTGTGCTTGTCGAGGATGACAATCCGCGCCCGGCTGACCGACAGCAGCGCCACCTCCGCGGCGGAGAAGAATGCGTTGGCCGCGGTCAGCAGTGCCAGCGCCACCAGCCGAAGGCCGAGGTGGGCATTTTCCATGGGTGAGCGAGGGGCACGGCTACAATCGTTACTGCGTGAACCGGCTTATCCGCTATTTTAACTTCGCCGTCGCCCTGCTCCTGGTGGTGATGGCCGGAGCAGTCGTATGGTTTATTTGGCGGCCCATGCCGCAGCTTTCCGGAGAGGTAAAGGCGCAAGTCTCCCGGCCGCTTTCCGTGCGCCGCGATGCGCAGGGCGTTCCCCATATTGAGGCCGCTTCGATCGAGGATGCGCTCTACGCGCAGGGCTACGTGACAGCGCAGGATCGCCTGTGGCAGATGGATGCAATCCGGCGCCTGGCGACGGGCGAGTTAGCCGAAATCGTCGGCGCCGGCGCCCTCGAACTGGATCGCGATTCACGGCGGCTGCGGATCCGGCGTGCCGCGGAAGACCACGTTCGTACCATGCCGGACGCGGACCGGGCGCTTCTGGCCGCCTACGCACGTGGGGTAAACGATTCCATGGATGCGCAGCGCGGCGCATTGCCGGTGGAGTTCCGGCTGCTGCAATACGCGCCCCGACCCTGGTCCATGGCCGATACGGTGGCGATCTCCATTCACATGCATCGCTCTCTGACAACGTCCTGGCGCGACGATCTGCAGAAGGCGCAGATGCTGCTGGCGGCGGCCGACAAGGCCAAAGTGGAGGCGCTTTGGCCAATCCGCTCCGGGCGGGAGGTGATGCCCGGCTCCAACGCCTGGGCGATCTCAGGCAAATGGACCGCCTCGGGCAAGCCGCTTCTGGCGAATGATCCGCACCTGGAGTTCGCCTTTCCTTCCACCTGGTATCAGGCGCATCTGAAGGGCGGTCCGCTGGACGTGATCGGCGTGACGCTGCCGGGTGTTCCGGGCGTCGTGATCGGGCACAACCAGCGGATCGCCTGGGGCATGACTAACGTCGGCTTCGACGTGCAGGATCTCTATATTGAGCGTTTGGATTCCTCCACCGGACAGTACCTGTATCAGGGCAAACCGCAGCAGGCACGCGTCGAAAACGAACAGATCGTCGTGAAGGGCGGCGGCAGTGTCGCCTTCCAGCAATTCGTCACAAGGCACGGCCCGGTGATTGCGAATGCGAGCGGGCAGGCGCTGGCTCTCCGCTGGACTGCCACCGAGCCCGGGTCGTTTCAGTTCCCGATCGTGGAGATGAACCTCGCACAGAACTGGCCACAGTTCCTCGCCGCCTTGAAGCGCTATCCAGGACCCTCCCAGAACCTGGTGTATGCCGACGTGGACGGAAACATCGGTTACCACGCCACCGGACTGCTTCCCATCCGCAGGAATTTCAATGGAGACGTTCCGGTGGATGGAAGCAGCGGCGAGTTCGAATGGGCCGGCTATATGCCGTTCGAGGAATTGCCGCAGACCTTCAACCCGCCGTCGGGCACGTTTATCACAGGCAATCAGAATCCCTGGCCGGCGGATTCGCCGTATCGCATAAACGGCAGCTTTCATCCTCCGGATCGTGCCTTGCAAATCCAGTGGCGCCTGCAGGCGAAGAAAGCTTGGACGCCGCAGGAGATGGTCAGCATTCAAACCGATGTGTATTCGCCATCGCTGCATCATCTGGCTGGCGCGATTGCGCGAGTGTGGGATCGGAAGGGCAGACCGGGGTCGGCCGCGCATGAGGCGGCACAGCTTCTGAAGTCCTGGAACGGGCAGGTGGACCGGGCTCTCGGCGCACCGTACATCGCCACGCTCACATTCGAACGGATGCGCAAGTCCCTCGCCGAAATCGCGGCTCCGGGGAAAGGCAACGAGTACACCGAGCACATGGCCTACCCCGTCATCGAGGAGTTTCTGGCAAAGCGCCCCGCGGGCTGGGTAGCCGATTGGGACGCGTTCGTTCTCGAGAGCTTTCAGGACGCGGTGGAAGAGGCTAAGCGGCAGCAAGGCGGCGACCCGAAGCGCTGGCGCTGGGGTACCCGGATGACCTTCGCCTTGCCGCATTCCGTTCTCGGCCGCATCGCCGGAGTGGGAAGCTATTTCACCATCGGACCGTTGGAGATGAGCGGCGGGACCACGACTGTCAAACAGACCACCCTGCGAATGGGACCGTCCATGCGCTTTGTCGCCGATCTGGCGAACTGGGACACCTCACTGAACAACATCACCGTCGGGCAGTCCGGGCATCCCCTGTCGAGCCACTTCCGTGATCAATGGGACGCCTACCTGGCGGGACGCAGTTTCCCCATGCAGTTTCTGCGTGTGGATGCGAAGGACACGCTGACACTGACGCCGTCGGCGCGCTAGAACAGTGGGGTGACTCGCTTCACCCTTTTCGTACTCCTCACGCTGTCGGCACTCGCGCAGGCGCAGAAGCGAATTCCTCCGCCGGGTATCACGATCAGTGACGCCGACCGTGCCGGATTGTCACGGCTGCTGGAGCAGGTGAAGCCCCAATTTCAGCAGCAGCCCGACTTGGCGGTGCGCTGGAAGGCCGTCGACTGGGCGCTTCGCTACAACGAGTTCTTTCGCCCGGAAGATCTCGAGAAAGCGCGTTTGCTGCTGGATCCCGCGTTCGGCCATCCGAACCTGCAGGTGCACGGGTTTCGCAGCGACATCGACGATAGCTGGCAGCCCTACGGCCTCGTGCTGCCTCCGTCTTTCGCGCCCAACGCGAAGGGCAGTTGGCGCCTGGACGTCTGGCTGCACGGGCGTGGCGAAACAACGACGGAGTTGAACTTCATCTACGAACGGCTCACCCGCCCTGGCGAGTTTACGCCCGCCGATACGATCGTGCTGCATCCCTTCGGGCGCTGGTGCAACGCCTTCAAGTTCGCCGGCGAGACCGACGTCTGGGAGGCGGTGGCGGATGTCCAACGGCGCTATCGCATCGATCCGGACCGCATTGCGATCCGCGGCTTCTCCATGGGTGGCGCGGGTGCCTGGCACCTGGCGGCGCACCATCCGGGCGCATGGGCGGCGGCCACGCCAGGAGCCGGTTTCGTCGATACGGAGGAATACCAGAAGCTGCGGGAAAAGGCGATCGAGACCCCCTGGTATGAACGGGCCCTCTGGCCGTTCACGAACGCAAAGGAATACGCGCTCAACTTCTTCAATCTGCCCGTCATCGCGTACTCCGGAGACGAGGATCCGCAGAAAGCGGCGGCGGACATCATGGCCCGTGAACTGGCCGCCGTGGGTGTACCACTGCGCCATGTCATCGGACCAAAGACCGGGCATCGGTATGAGCCGGGGGCCAAGCGGGTGATCGATCAGGCTCTGGAACCACTGATGCAGCGAGGGCGCCAGATTCCGGCGGAGATCCGCTTCACCACGTACACGACGCGCTGGAATCGGTCACACTGGGTTTCCGTTCAAGAGTTGACCGAACACTGGACACGGGCGGAGGTAGACGCTCGCATCGTCGATGGTGGAATCGTGGCGGAGACGAAGAACGTCAACCGGATCGAGTTCGCTTTCCGCTCCGGCGAGGCGCCGTTTCGTTCCGGGCGGCCCGTGCGCGTTCGCTGGAATGGCTCCACCTATGAGGGGGACGCGCCTTCAAGCGATGGCAGTTGGCGTTGGATTTCCGCCGGCTCTCCGGACGCGGTTCACAAGCGCCCGGCGCTGCAGGGACCAATCGATGACGCGTTCACGTCGCGCTTCGTCTTTGTTCGTCCCGCTGCTGGAGCGCCCGCATGGATAAAGAGCGAGTTCGACCGCGCGGTCGAGACCTGGCGCCGCATCTTCCGGGGCGACGCGCTGGTGCGAACGGAAGACGAACTGACCGCCGACGACCGTGCGCGAGCCAACATCGTCCTGTGGGGTACGCCGGATTCCAGCCGTCTACTTCGGCAGTGGGCTCCGCCCGTCCCGTGGCCGGTGGAACCAGACCGCTATCTGGTTGCCATCTACCCGAACCCGGAACAGCCATCGCGCTACGTGGTGCTGAACTCCGGCCACACCTTCCGGGAGCCGAGTGAAGCGTCCAATGCGCTCCAAGTGGCAAAGCTTCCCGACTGGGCGATCATCCAGGCGCCGTACCAGGTGGTCGACGCCGGTTTCTTCGACGAGAGTTGGAAGCCGAAAGCTACTTCGGCAGTGCGAAAGCGATAACGGCGCTGCCCGCGCCCATCGTCACATACTGGCGGCCATCCACCAGGTAGGTAATGGGCGCGCCCTTCAGTGTCGCTCCCAGGTTGAAGCGCCAGAGTGCGGCACCCGTCCGCGCGTCGAGCGCGATCATGTAGCCGTCCAGATCGGTTGCGAAGATCAGGCCGCCCGCAGTCGACAAAACGCCGGACCAGGCGGCCTTGTTCAACTTGAACTCCCACTTCTTTTCGGCCGTCAGCGGGTCCATGGCGACGATAAGGCCATACTCCTTTTCGTCCGTCACGCCGCGAAAGACGCTGCCCCAGTAAGCCTTCCCTTGGATGTAGGTGGGCGGCGCCTCATAGAACACATCGCACTGCTCACGAACGGTGAAGTAGAACCAGCCGGTCTGCGCGTTCAGTGCGGGCGGCATCCAGTTGGTGGCGCCGGCAAGACCGGGGCAGACGCGCGTCCCTTCCTTGGAAGGTTCCGTATTCGGCAAAACAACCGGGCGTCCCCGGTCGTCAATCTCGCGCGCCCAGGTTTGCCGCGCAAAGGGCTTCGCCAGCAGAAACTCACCGGTGACGCGGTCCAGAACGTAGTAGAACGCATTGCGATTTGCCTGCACCAGCAGTTTCCGCGGCTTGCCGCGCCACTCTGCGTCGATCAACATCGGCGTCTCATTTGCATCCCAGTCGTGGGTGTCGTGCGGCGTGAATTGGAAGTGCCATTTGCGCTCGCCGGTGTCGGGATTCAACGCCACCACGGAGCACGTGAAGAGGTTGTCCCCCTTGCGTACCGCGCCATAGAGATCCGGACCGGGATTGCCGACGCCCCAGTAGATCAGGTTTAACTCCGGATCATAGGTTCCCGTCATCCAAGCGGGACCGCCGCCGCGCTTCCAACTGTCGCCCGACCAGGTGTCGCCCCCAAACTGCTGCGGACTGGGAACCGTATCGAACCGCCACGCACGCTTTCCCGTGCGCACGTCATAGGCATCGATAAATCCACGAATGCCGAATTCGCCGCCGCCAACGCCAACAATGACCTTGTCCTTCACCACCAGCGGCGCCATCGTCGCGCCGTAACCGGCCTTGTTGTCCGCCATCTCGGTGTCCCAAAGCAGGTCTCCGGTGCGGGCATCCAGGGCCACCACGTGCGCATCGGGCGTGGTCATAAAGAGCCGGTCGCCCAGCATCGCGAAGCCGCGATTGACTGAGCCGTTCGGCAGCAGCTCACCCTTCGGCAGCGGATACGAGTACTTCCATAGCTGCCGGCCTGTCTTGGCATCGATTGCGAATGCCACGGCATTGGCCGACGTGAAGTACATGATGCCGTCCACCACCAGCGGCGTGGCCTGGAACTCACCGGCCTGACCCGTCTGGAAAATCCACTCCGGGCGCAGTTGCGCAACGTTTCCCGTGTGGATCTGTTTCAGGTCGCGGTGCCGCCTGCCGGAGTAGTCGCCGAAATAGGTGAGCCAGTTCTGCTGCTCATCCAGAGCCTTGACGATTCGCTGCTCGGTCAGGCCTTGCGCCAGTAGGGGCGCCGCGGCAAGAAACAACCCACAAATGCGCATGCCTAGCGGATTCCTTTCACTTTCTCGGCTGGTCCGCTGGCCTTGATTGCACCTCGAAGCGTGTCCAGATAGGCCAGCAGATGATCCATGCTGGCCGGTTCCAGCTGGTAGGCAGGCATCAGGGACGCCGACAAAGGACGGACGCTCTGCAGTTCGCTCTTTTCGAAGGTGCGGAACGCGCCATCCGGACCGCGCAACTGAATGGTGAACGTGTCTTCGTTGACGCGGATCCCCGTGACCGTCTTCCGGTCCTTGGTGATGACGGTGACACCCTCCCACGCCGGTGGGATGTCCGCTGACGGTTTGCCGATGGAGTCGCGAATGTAGTCGTGCGACCGCGCCGCACCAATCCGCGTCAGGTCCGGACCATAGATTCCGCCGATGCCGTTGACGCGGTGACACCCTGCGCAACCGGAGGATTCGTAAAGCTTGCGCCCCGCCGCCACATCGCCCTTGCGGTGGATTCCCGCGGCGGAGCCGGCGCTGCGAAACGTGGCCACGAACGCGACCAACGCCTTCAGTTCGTCGGCTGCCATGTCGGCGTAAGCAGGCATGGTTGTACCGGAGATACCCTGCTTGATGACCCGCGCCACGTCCGCGTCACTGTCGCCGTGATTGCGACGGCCGGTCAAATCCGGCCCGCGGCCGCCCTTGCCCGTCACTCCGTGGCATCCGGCGCAATTGGAGCGGTACACCGCTTCGCCGCTTGGCGCGGGATTGCCCACCTGCGGATGTTGAGCAAGCGAGGCCACTGCGAAGAAAACGATGAAGACCCTCATGAAACGCGTGTTTCCTGATTATACGGGCAGTGCCACAGACAGCTTGCGGGCCGCATCGGTCAGGTCTTTCCAGTTCCCGTCGCCGATGGGAATCCCTTCGACCAGACGCTGGCGTTCCAGCCGCTTCTCCGGTTCGCCCGCCACCAGCACCTCGTCGTAGCCTTTGGCCGGTGCGGCGCTCTTCATCAGCGCCACCAGTTCGCCCATGCGCGCGGAAAAGGTTTCCAGCGGCAGGAAGCGGGCAATCTCCACGGCCAAAAAGCAATGGCTGACGCGCACCGGCTTTTCGGTGAAGCGGATGCCGCCCAGTTGATTCGGCATCGCGCCCCCGCCCAGCACGGAGCACAGGATCTCCACCATCATCGCCAGGCCAAAGCCCTTGTAGCCGCCAAGCGGCATTACCAGCCCCCGATAGGCTGCTTCCGTATTGGTGGTGGGCACGCCGTCACGATCCATCGCCCAGCCGGCGGGGACTTCCGGTTCCTGGTTGATCCAAGCCTTGAAGATCCGGTTGGCCGCGACGGTGGTGGTTGCCATATCCAGCAGCCACGGTTCCTGCCCGTCCTCGCCGGATGGCGGAACGGCCATACAGATCGGATTGGTGCCGAAGCGCGGCTCCTTGCCTTGCCACGGCGCCACCAGTTGCGACGCATTACAAAACACCAGCCCCAACATTCCGTGCCGCGCGATTTCCCGCGCCCACCAGAAACACGCGCCGAAGTGATTTGCCTCGCGCGCTGTCACCAGCGCCACGCCATGCTGCCCAGCCAGGCGAACGGCATGGCCGACACAGTTGCTCGCGATGACCTGGCCGACGGCATTCTCTCCGTCGTAGGCCAGACACGCGCCACTCTCGCTCGCCACCCGCCCTTCGCGCCCCGGAATCATCACCCCGGCCTCGATCTGCTTCAGGTAGTACGCCAGCAGATGGACACCATGCGAGTCGATGCCGCGCAGGTTGGCCGCCACCAGCATGCTTGCCGTCAAGTGCGCGTGAGGCCGAGGAACGCCGCTCGCCTCCAACAGACGTTGGCCGAAGTCGACCAGGGCGGCGTGGGCTAGGACGGGCATCCGTTGACCTTCGGTGCCAGGTCGACCCGCTTCGGCGGCGTCTTTCCGTCCAGCTTCTGGACGACCGCCTGCACCGCCGCATAGCCGATGCGGAACGGATCCTGCACCACCATGGCATCAATGACCTTCTGCTTGCAGCCTTCGACCAGGTTCTCGCTGGAGTCGAACGTCACCAGGTGAACCTTGCCGGCCTGTCCGCGCGCCTGTATCGCCAGCATTGCCCCGACAGAGCCGGGTTCCGCCGAGGCGAAGATCCCGGCGAGGTCGGCATGCGCCGTCAACATGTTCTCCGCCGCCGCCCTGCCCTTGGCACGATCGGACATCGAGAACTGCCGCGCCACGATCTCCAGCTTCGGAAACTCGCTCGCGAGTGTCTCTTCAAAGCCTTTCTCGCGATCCATCGTCGACGTGGAGCCGGGCTGGTGCATCAGCAATCCGACCTTGCCCTGTCCGCCGATGGCCTTGGCCAAGGCTCGCGCGGCGGCGACGCCACCTTCATAGTTGTTGGTCGCGATGAACGAAACATAGTTCTCGCTGTCGATGCCGGAATCAAACACGACGACCGGCATTCCGGAATTCATGGCACGATCGAGCGCGTTGACCAGGATCTTCCGCTCCGTGGCGGCGACAGCCAGGCCATCCACCTTGCGATTGATCATCGACTCGACGATCTGAACCTGACGCGCGTACTCCGTCTCGGAAGCCGCGCCGTTCCAGACCACCTCGACGTTTAGTTCGTTTCCGGCGGCGCGGACGCCTTTCTCGACATCGACCCAGAACACGTGCGAGGTCGCCTTCGGCACAACGCCGATGACGCGCCGCTTCTCTCGCCCGCACGCTGCGAGCATCAGCAAGGCGGCCGCAGCCGCGCTAAGACGCCGTCCAGCCGCCATCGATGATGATGTCCGTTCCCGTCAGAAAGCCCGCTTCGGGCGAGCACAAGTAAACCGCCAACGCGCCAATCTCACCCGGGTCGCCCCAACGCCCCACGGGCAGCTTGGCCAGGAACTGCGCATTCTTCTCGGGGTCGTTCATCAACGCGGTGTTCATATCGGTGGCGAATGGCCCGGGTGAAATGCCGTTCACCGTGACGCCGTCCCCGGCCAACTCCAGCGCGAGAGCTCGCGTCAAACCCAACAGGGCGGTCTTCGAAGACGAGTACGCCGTTCGGCCCGGCAACGAGACATGGCTCATGATCGACGTCATGTTGATCACGCGGCCATACCCGTTCGCCTTCAGATGCGGCACGAACGCCCGGCACATCAGGAACACGCTCGTCAGGTTGGCATCCATCACGGAGCGCCACTCGTCGAGAGTGAACTCCACCAGATTCTTGCGAAGGTTGACCCCGGCATTGTTGATCAGGATGTGTGCCGCGCCGAAAGCCGCAATCACTTCCTTCTCTAACCGCGCGACTTCCTCTTCCTGAGTCACGTCGGCGACGAAGATCTTCGCTTCGGCTCCCACCTGCGCCGCGCTTTCGTCCAGCGCTTTGCGGTCGCGGCCCACCAGAGCAACGCGTGCCCCTTCGGCGGCCAACGCGACTGCCATGGCACGGCCCAATCCGCGAGACCCACCGGTGATGACGGCAACCCTGCCGTCGAGTTTCTTTTGCATGAGATTAAAAGGTGTCCTTCGATTCTACGTGTGCTTCGACTTCAGCGCGCGTCCGCCACACGGGGCGCAATTTCTTCGCACTGACCAGCGGCAGCTGATCTTCGCCATGCGGTAACCCAGGTTGCGAGGAGTTTCCATAGCTGGTCAGCACCTGCGCCCGAATCGGGTTGCCGAACTCCACCAAACAGACAAACGTGTCACCCGTTACGGCGTTCTTCCGCGCGCTTTGCCCGGCGAATTGCAGCACTCGAAACGCGCCCAGCCCACCCGGGGCGCCATTTCCCGGCAGTTCTGTATTGCCCCGCTTCAGCCGGCGGAAGTCTCCCCACGCGGCATCCAAGGCACCGTAGTTCTTCTCCACCTCAGCGGCGGCCTGCTCCAGCTTTCGGGCGGCATCGGCGGGGTCTTTCAGCCCGCGCGGAGTGTCAAACGGCTGCGCCCAGTCCTGCGGCACGGCGAACGCCTGACCGAACTTCTGGGCCCACGCTTCAAACAACAGTGCGCCCTTGCTGTCGTTTTCCGTCTGCCGGTCCCAAGCCTTCAGAACACGTGCCGCCGGAGTATCGCCCGCCGCCGCCAGCAGGTCATCGAGAATGCGGTCGGCCAGTTCCAGACGCGTGGAGAGCTTGTACTGAGCCAGTTCATCGAAACTGATCTTGGAGTCGTCCCGCAGCATGCGTAACGAGCGGGAACTGCGCATCGAATAACTCTTTGGCGCCGTGTACGCCGCAAACTTGCCTGGATCCAGCACGATCGGATAGGTGGCCGTCCACGGCGGATC
>CAYNDS010000065.1:0-18845 GCA_964395885.1 uncultured Solibacteraceae bacterium
AAGGCAAGCTCGACAAGCAGTCTGTTGTCGCCGCCGCCCAGGACTTCGACTTCAACGATCTCGATGTTTTCGCGCTCGCCGACGCGCTCGGCGATCTCCGTCACGCGCTCCACAATTCGTTGATTCATATCGCGATCTCAGTCACCTGCAACAAAAAAGTGGGCCCGTGGCCCACTTTGGGAACTGCAAGTCTCTCCTAAAAGTATACATCCCGCAGTTTCGAGAGCAAAGGCAGACCCGCGGACGGGTATACTTGGCAGCGTCTGCAAAGGGGCAAGATGGTGGCGAACTGCGTCCCGTTCTGCCTGGCCGTGCTGGGTGCCGGCCTGGCGCCGCAATCCGAAATCCAGCCCGCGGCGGTTCTGGAAAAAGGGCGCGCGCGGGTGCTGGCCACGCTGGACCGGCTTCCCCACTACACCTGTGTGCAGACGATTCGCCGCGCACAGTATCGCGACTTCTCCCGTGAGCCGCAGCCGTTGTGCGGACATGTCACGGTCCAGCCCGGGCGTCCCGCGCTGATGCTCGCCATCGAGGACCGGCTCCGACTTGACGTGTCGGTGGCGCAGAGGCGCGAGATTTTCTCCTGGGCGGGGGCGAAGGAGTTCGATACCACCGACGCGCATGAACTGATCGGCTCCGGGCTGACGGCGACGGGCGACTTTGGCTTTCTGCTGACATCGATTTTCGCGGACAAGCGCGTCACGGCCCGGCATACGCGACGCGAGCTTTGCGAGGGGGCCGTCTGTCTGGTCTACACCTATCAGGTGCCGACGGAAGTCAGCCAGTATCGGATGAAGCTGCGCGAAAGCGGCGCGCGGTTTGCGGCCATGCCCTACTCCGGAGAATTCTCTTTGCAGGAGGATTCCGGTGAGCTTCGGAGGCTGACCGTACGCGTCTCCGATGCGCCCCCGCGTGCGGGAGTCTGCCGGATCGAGACCGCCGTGCGGTACACGACGGAGCAGTTGGGCGGTGTCGCGGCGACGCTTCCGCAGCGGACGGAGGTGCGGCTATGGGATGAGGACGGCTCGCTCTACCGCAATGAGACGGAGTATCGTGGCTGCCGCGCGTTTCAGGCCGAGAGCGTCTTCCGGGCGGATGTCGCTGAGGGCGGTACCTCCGCCGGCGCGAAAGCAGCTGCCGGCACGCTGCCTGCCGACGCGCGCGTCCGCATCCGTCTGCGGACGAAGCTCTCCGAGGAGGCCACCTTCGCCGGTGATGCCATCGAGGGCGAACTGGCCGAGCCGATTCGGGTGAAGGGCAAGACGATCGCTCCGTCGGGCGCGCCCGTCGAGGGGCGGATTTACCGGTTTGAGCGGCACTGGCGGCCATCGCCATACACGGTGGTGGGAATCCGGTACTCGTCGCTGCGCGTCGAGGATCGGGAATTCCGTTTGAATCTGGTTGCGCAGCCATCCGCGCGGGACCGGAAACTTCTCGGCAAGGAGGACGCGGCAGTGGGACTGCGCGCCGTGCTGCCGGGCGCCTGGGATGACGCGTGGGTCAGTGAGTGGCGGACCCGGTAGGCTGCTGCGTCTCCTGGTCCTTGTACTGCAGCTGATACAGGCGGTAGTAGATCCCTCGCAGAGCCAGGAGCTGCTGGTGCGTGCCGCACTCCCGTAGCTGGCCCTTGTGCATGACGAAGATGCGGTCCGCGCGCTGGATCGTCGACAGGCGATGGGCAATGATGATGGAGGTTCGACCCTCGACGAGGTGTTCCAACGCCTCGCGGATCCGGAGCTCGGTTTCCGTATCGACGCTGGCCGTGGCCTCGTCCAGGATCAGCAGCTTGGGATCGTGCGCCAGGGCGCGCGCGAAGCTGACCAATTGCTTCTGGCCGGTCGAAAGTCCGGCGCCACGCTCCCGCACGGTGTGCCGCAGTCCATCGGGAAGCTGGCGAATGAGATCGCTGAGGTTCACCAGCCGCGCGGCGCGATGGATGTCCTCGTCGGAGATGCGCTCCGTACCAAGCCGAACGTTCTCGGCAAGGGAGCCGGTGAACAGGTACGGGTCCTGCAGCACGACGCCCGCGCGCCCGCGCACTTCCGACAAGGGCAGTTCTCGCAGGTCTACGCCACCGAGACGAATGGATCCCTTCTGCACGTCATAGAAGCGGAGCAGCAGGCTGATGAGGGTGGTCTTGCCCGCGCCGGTGTGGCCGACCACCGCGATCGTCTCTCCCGGCGCGATTCGGAAACTCAGATCGCGGAGCACCCAATCCTCGCCCTTGTAGGCGAACCAGACGTGATCAAACTCAATGGGGAGCTCGCCTTGGGGAAGCGGCTTCGGTGTAGGCGCGTCGGCGATCTCCGGAGGCGTGTCGAGCAGGTGCAGAACGCGCTCAGCGGCAGTCGTGGCGCTCTGCAGGATGTTGTACTTTTCGCTCAGGTCCTGGATGGGCCGGAAGAAGCGCAATCCGTATTGGAAGAATGCGGCCACGACGCCCAGCGTAATGTCGCCGGTGGATGCCTGCCAGCCGCCCCAGGCCAGGAGTCCGGCCAGGGCGCAAACGCTGAGGAAGTCTACCACCGGGTAGAACCAGCCGTAGGCAAAGATCGAGTCCTTGAACGCGACCATGTGCTCTTCGTTGACCTTGCGGAACTGACGCTGCGCGCGGCCTTCTCCGTTGAACAGTTGCAGCACGGAAATGCCGGCCACATGCTCCTGCAGAAAGGCATTGATCTTGGCGACAGCGACGCGTGTCCGCCGGTAGCTGGCCTGGGCCTGCGCGCGGAAAACCAGAGTCGCCCAGAACACCAGCGGCAGGATGGCAAGCAGGATCAGGGTCAGCTTCCAGCTCAGTGTCAGCATCAGTGCCAGGACAATCGACAGCGAGACGAGATCCCCGAACAGAGTGACCAGACCGGAGGAGTACAACTCGTTCAGTGCGTCGACATCGTTCGTCATGCGCGTCACCAGGCGACCGATGGGGTTCCGGTCATAAAAACGAAGGTCCAGGCGCTGCAAGTGGCCGAAGATGTCGCGCCGCAGATCGAACATCGCCTGTTGGCCGGTGCGCGTCATCAGGTACTGCTGAAAGAACTTGACGATGAGTTCGACGATCAAAGCGCTGAGGTAGAGCAGCGAAATCTGGCCGAAGCCGCGGATCGCATCGGGAGACAGCCACGAGGCAAAGCTTCCGGGGATCCAGGACGGGATCGCTTCCGGCGCCTTCACCAGATAGCGGTCAATCGCAATCTTGGTTAGCATCGGGCGCAACGCCTCGGTCGCCGCCGCCGCAAACAGCAGCCCGACCGAAAGCAGTACGGTGCGGCGGTACGGCCCCAAATAGGCGGCCAGACGCCGCAGCGTTTTCAGGTCGTAGAGTTTTCCGCCCGCCTCTTCTTCCAAGTCTTCATTGTAGGAGGCGCGTTGCGGCGGAGGTCCCTACACTGGAAAGAGATGGATGGTTTGTTGGTCTTGGATAAGCCCGCCGGGTGGACTTCGCATGATGCCGTGAACAAGGTCCGGAGGCTGGCGGCGACGACGAAGGTGGGGCACCTGGGAACGCTGGATCCTCTGGCGACGGGTGTTCTGCCGTTGGTAATCGGGCGAGCAACGCGGCTGGCGCAGTTCTTCGGCAAAAGTCGAAAGAGCTACGACGCGGTGATCCGGTTCGGGCAGGCAACGGACACCTATGACGCGGATGGAGAGCCGGTTGGCGAGCCGCAGACGCCGGGCTTCGACCGCTCGGCGATCGAAGGCTGGATCGAGAGCCTGCGCGGAGACCTGATGCAGACGCCTCCCTCCGTTTCGGCAAAGAAAGTGAACGGTACGCCCGCCTACAAGCTGGCGCGCAAGAAGATCGCTGTGGAATTGGCGGCAGTGCCGGTGACGGTGTTCCGGTTTGAGATCACCGCATTTGCGCTGCCGGATGTCGCGGTTTCGGTCGAATGCTCGGCGGGAACCTACATTCGCAGCCTGGCGCACGAGTTAGGCCTCCGCGCCGGATGCGGCGCTCATCTGGCGAAGCTGGTACGGACGCGCTCCGGCGACTTCACGCTCGATCAGGCCCTGACGATGGACCAACTCCGCGTGCTTGCCGAGCAGGCGCGTCTGGA
Source organism: uncultured Solibacteraceae bacterium (assembly GCA_964395885.1). Lineage (GTDB taxonomy): Bacteria > Acidobacteriota > Terriglobia > Bryobacterales > Bryobacteraceae > JAPKYZ01. The sequence goes on from CAYNDS010000065.1 coordinate 4,059, forward strand.
GGAAGTGCTGATTCCCGCCAGTGACCTGCTGCCGGAGTTCCCCGCAGAGCCTGTCGACGAGATCACGGCGTCACAAATCCGGCAGGGCCGCGATTTTCGCGTGAGTCCCTTTCGGGACCGTGGCGACGCTCAGTATGTGCGCGCGATCGGTCCGGATGGGCGGTTTGTCGCCCTGGGCGAGGTGACCGTCCCGAACGTCTACCATCCTGTGCTGGTGTTCTAGGCAATCCCGGCGACTTCGCGGAGCAGTTCAAACTGGTCCAACAGGAAGTCCGGCGGCACGGCTTGAAGGGATTCCGGCTGAAACCCGTAAGTCAATCCGGCGGACTTCACACCGGCGTTCCGCGCGGTCTCGATATCCACCGAGGAATCGCCGACCATGAGCGTGCGCGCCGGTGCGGCCCCCGTTTCCCGAATCAGCTGCAGAATGCCGACGGGGTCTGGTTTCTTCTGCGCGAAACTGTTGCCGCCATAAACGCGGACGAAGTGGCGGGCGACGTTGAGGCCCTCGCAGATGGCTTCACTGATCCGGACCGGCTTGTTTGTCAGAACGGCCATGGTCACGCCGGCGCCGGCGAGGGCATCCAGCGTGTCTGCTACTCCGGGGTAGAGCACGGTGTCATCCAGCCGGTGGTCGTGATAGTAGCGGATGAAGAAATGGAGGGCGCGCTCCTGATCCTCGGCGGACGCGCCTGGGCCAAGCGCGCGCTGGATCAGTACCGGCGCGCCATTGCCGACATAGGAAAAGACGGTCTCGTGAGGAAGCGGACCCATGCCCATGTAAGCGCGTGTGGCGTTTACGGAATTGGCCAGATCCAGCCGGGAGTCGATCAGTGTTCCGTCCAGGTCAAAGATGAGTAAGTCGAATCGTGGAGACAAGTCAGAAACTCGCGAGGGGCGCCTTGTGGGCGGCGTCGTCGAGGATGCCGTTCCAGCGCTGCTTCACTTCCTCGTAATTCCGCCGGAAGGCATCCTTAAACTCATTGGGTGTGATCGCGGCCAGTGTGCGGGACGCTTCCAGGATGTAGGGGGCCAACTGGGACCGCGAGATCGTTTCCGGAAGCGTGTGCCGGGGAAACGCCATGCCGACCATGACAATGGCGATCGAGATGATCACGCCTCGCAGCACGCCGAACAGCGCGCCCAACAACCGGTCGAGCCAGCTGACGCCAGCCCACTTGAACAGCGATGCGAGCACGACGCTCAAGATGCCGCCCACCGCCAGAAAAACGATCAGCACCAGCAGAAAGCCGAGACCGTTGGCGACCGGTTTCGCGGAGACGTAGTCCTGCAGAAAGAAGCCTGCCTCCGCATACCAGCGCGCCGCAAACAGAACGCCGAGCACGGTGGCAGCCAACCCGATGGCCACTCGAGCCAATCCGCGCATCGCCCCAAGAAGCGTCGAGGCAAGAAAGATAGCGATGAAGACCAGATCGAGCCAGTTCAACTTATCCATGCGAGAACTCCGCCAGGTCGCGCCCCGTCAGCAGCCGAAAGGCCTCCCGATACTTTTCGCCGGTGCGCGCGACCACAGTATCCGGTAAGTACGGCGCCGGGGCCTGTTTGTTCCATGGAATCGATTCGAGGTAGTCCCGCACAAACTGCTTGTCGAAGGACGGCTGCGCGCCACCGGGGAGATACTCGGCGGCCGGCCAATAGCGCGAGGAGTCCGGCGTCAGCGCCTCGTCGGCAAGGACCAACTGGTCCCCCACGAAGCCGAACTCGAATTTCGTGTCAGCGAGGATCAGGCCACGCTGGGCGGCGAAGTCCGCCGCTTTCGAATAGATCGAGAGCGTAAGGTCGCGAAGGCGCTCGGCGAGATCCGGACCGACTTGCCCGACGACGAATGCAAAGGAGATGTTCTCGTCGTGGGCTCCCCCCTGCGCCTTTGTGGCGGGCGTGAAGATCGGCTGCGGCAAGCGGTCGGATTCCACCAGACCGGCCGGCAGCGGGATGCCGCACAGCGTTCCCGTCGCCCGATAGTCTTTCCAGCCGGAACCGGACAGATAGCCTCGCGCGACGCATTCCACCTCCACCATGCGCGCGCGGTGGACCAGCATGGAGCGGCGCTCCAACTGCGATCGGAACGGATGCAGATGGGATGGGTATTCGTCGACATTTGCCGAGATCAGGTGATTCGGCACGACGTCTTTCAGGAAATCGAACCAGAAGATGGAAAGTTGGGTCAGCACCTCTCCCTTGCCGGGAATGGGCGATCCAAGCACATGGTCAAAGGCCGAAATCCGGTCTGTGGCGACGATCAGGAGACGCGATTCATCCACGGTGTAGACGTCACGGACCTTGCCGCGGTAGGGCGCGGGCAGCACGGGAATGTCTGTGGAAGTGAGGGCGTCCGCCATCTGTTCAGGTGTAGCATGCCGCTTCGATACACTGAAGACACACCCATGAAATTCGGCGTCGTCGTGTTTCCCGGTTCCAATTGTGACCACGATGCGTGGTATGCGGCAACGGCCAATCTCGGCCAGCAGGCGGAGATGCTATGGCATGACGCGGAGGATCTGAAGGGCGTTGACGCGATCGTTTTGCCCGGTGGGTTCTCGTACGGCGATTACCTGCGCTGCGGAGCGATTGCGCGCTTTTCGCCGGTGATGCGGGCCGTTGGACGGTTCGCGAAAGAGGGCGGTCCGGTGCTGGGAATCTGCAATGGTTTCCAGATCCTGACCGAAGCCGGCTTGCTGCCCGGCGCGCTGCTGCGCAACGCGGGCCTGAAGTTCGTCTGCCGGAAGATCGAAATTGAGGTGGCGACAACGAACTCGCCCTTCACCCAAGCAGCTGCCAAGGGTAGCCGCCTGAAGGTCCCGGTCGCCCACGGCGAGGGGCGCTATCACGCCGATGAGCGCACGCTGGATCAGTTGACGGCGGAGGATCGTATTGCCTTCCGGTATGTCGACAATCCGAACGGCTCAGCCCGCGACATCGCCGGAATCCTGAGCGAGGGACGCAACGTCCTCGGCATGATGCCGCATCCGGAGCGGGCGTGCGATCCGCTGATGGGGTCGGAAGACGGCCGCGTCGTGTTCGAATCCCTGATCGGCTCTCTGGTGAATCGATGATCGCGTGGGTGGCGTTGGCGCTGCTGGCCAAAGAGCCGGTGACTGTGGAAGCTGTGGCGCAGTATCGACCTGCGCCTGGCATCCGGGCGGTGTGGTCGCCTCAGGGCGGGGAGTTCTTGTACACGGAGTCGGCGAAGCTGCGCGTGTACTCCGTGGCGACGCGAACCAGCCGGGAACTGCTGGAAATGTCCAAACTGGAGGGCGCCGCGAAGGAACCGCCGCCCGCGCCCCGCTTCGATTGGCAGAACCGGGGGGTCGTGGAGCAGCCCATCCAGTGGATGCCCGACGGCAAGCGAGTGCTGCTGCAGGTGAAAGGGGACCTCTTTCTGCTGGAGGTTGCGACGCAGAAGTGGGAGCAGCTTACCGCAACCGCTGAGGCGGAGCGCGACCCGAAGCCGTCGCCCGATGGGCGCCTGGTCGGCTATCGCAAGTCGGGGGAACTGTACCTGCTCGACGTGGCCTCTCGAAAAGAGAAACGTCTGACGACGGATGCCTCGGCGACGCGCCGCAACGGCGAGTTGGACTGGGTCTACCCGGAGGAACTGGCGCTCTCGACGGCATGGTGGTGGGCGCCGGACTCCAGTCGGATTGCGTACCTGCAATTCGATGTGTCTCCCATCGCCGAGTATCCACAGGCCGAATTGCTGCGGCTGGAGGCGTACGCCGAGCCGGAGCGGTATCCGAAAGCCGGAACGCCCAACTCCCTCGTGCGGCTCGGTGTCGTGAGAACCGAGGGCGGAAAGACGCGCTGGGTGGAGGCTGGTGTCACGAAGGATCATTTGTTGGCGCGCGTCGCCTGGGTGCCGGGCACGGGGGAGCTTTTCCTGCAGCGCCTGAACCGGGTGCAGAACCGCCTGGACGTGCTGCTGGCCAGTTCCGTCACGGGCGAGGCTCGCGTTCTATTCAGTGAGACGGATCCGCACTGGGTCAATATCGGCGACGGTCCGGTGTTTCTTGCCGACGGCAAGGAGTTTCTGTGGACCAGTGAGCGGTCCGGATTCAAGCACCTCTATCGCGTCGCGTTGGCGGGGGGAGAACCGAAGCCGCTCACGTCGGGCGACTTCGAAGTGACGTTTGCCGGCGTGGATCAGAAGGCGGGCGTCGTGTTCTTTACGTCCACGGAGGTCTCGCCGAGGGAGCGCCACCTGTACAGCGTCCGTCTGGACGGCTCCGGCAAACGGCGTCTTTCCGGGCAGGCGGGCTGGACCGCCGCGCAGTTTGCGCCCCACGGCGGAGCGCATCTGGTCACCCACTCCAGCACGCAGGAGCCGCCGCGGATTGCCCTGTGTGACGGTGAGGGGCGCGAGCTAGCCGTTCTTCGGGATCGCGACCGGACAGCACTGGAGCGGTATGACCTTCGCCCGGTGGAGTTCGTTGACGTGAAGGCCCCTGACGGCACGACGTTGCATGCGCAACTGATTCGACCGCCAAACTTCGATCCGGCCAAGAAGTACCCGGCCATCGTGCAGGTCTACGGCGGCCCGCATTCGCAAACCGTGCGGAATCTGTGGACCGGTGTGAACATGGCGCAGGCGATGGCGGCCCGCGGCTTTGTGGTGTGGGGACTGGACAACCGCGGAATGGCCGGTCGCGGGCATGCGTTCGAGTCGAAGCTCTACCGGCGGCTGGGCAAGCAGGAGTTGGACGATCAGAAAGCAGGCGTCGCCCACCTCTTGAGCCTCGGGTTCGTGGATCCCAAACGCGTGGGCATCACCGGCTGGAGCTACGGCGGGTTCATGACCCTGTACTCCCTGTTGTATGCGCCAGAGGTGTTCGCCGCCGGTGTTTCCGGCGCACCGGTGACGGATTGGCGCAACTACGACACCATCTATACGGAACGCTATCTGGGTCTGCCGCAGGAGAACGAAACCGGATATCGGGACAGCTCCCCCGTCCATGCGGCCGCCAATCTGAAGGGCAAACTGCTCTTGCTGCACAACTTCAGCGACGACAACGTCCTGTTCCAGAACACGTTCCAAATGGCGAATGCATTGCAGCAGGCGGGTAAGCCCTTTGAAATGATGGTCTACCCGCAGAAGTCACATGGAGTATCGGGGAAGGCGTCGCAGCATCTCAATGCGATGCTTCTCGATTTCTTCGCCCGTACGTTGCGAGTCGAGTAACCCGCTGAATCCTGAAGGAGAGCGGCGCATCTATTTAGTCGTTATGACGAATATCCTTCTGCTCCACTTCAGTCCCCGGGATTCCCGGTCCGTCTCCAGCGCTTGGGCGAGACAGGAGGCGGAATCGATGCATCCCGCGCGGATCGTCGAGCGAGAGTACGGCAAGGAGGTCGCGCCGCCCGTGACGGAACAGTGGATCGCCGAAGCCTTTGGGCCAACCAACAGCGGTCCGGCGTTGGCGACTTCCGACCGCCTGATTGCAGAGTTGGAGGCGGCGGACCGAATTGTGATCGGTCTTCCGGTCTACAACTTCGGAGTCCCGGCGGCGTTTAAGGCGTGGATTGACCAGGTTGTGCGTGTCGGCCGCACGTTCGCCAAGGGCACCTTCCGCGGTCTGCTGCGCGGAAAGAAGGTGAAGGTATTTCTGGCGTCCGGGCAGCCTCTGGATGGCACGACGGACTTTGTCACGCCGTGGCTGAAACAGGTGTTCCGCTTCGTCGGCATCGAGGACGTAGAGGTGGTGAACGTCACCGCGCGCCCCCAGGCTGCCGCGGCGTAAGTGTTCTCTAGCGGAAGTTCCGGCGGTACAAGAAATCGACGGAGATGACCCCGTTCTCCTCTCGCGTGGCGAGCGCTGAGAATGAGCGGCTGAAGTCCCACTGCACCTGTACGAACTGGCTTTGCGCGGAGTTCAGGCTGGTGACGTAGGTGACGGTGACGTCGCGCGAGATCTGCTGTTCGACGGACAGGCGGGCCTGGGGCGTATTGTTGAGCCCGATCAACTGCGGGTCGATCTTGACGCGGGAGATTCCGAAGAACCGCTGGAGGCGGCTGTTGGCGCCCCCGCCCGGCCCCGCGCCGATTGCGGAGTTCAGGACCGCGGTGCCGCCCCCGCCGCCCAGAAGGTCCAAGCTGCGGTCCGCCGATAAACTGCTGGACTGATTCGATGTCACCGGCGTTCGACCGACGGCGATCAGCGCGAGAATATCGCGCGACTGCAGGGGCGGGTCGGAGCGGTACGTCAAGTTGAGCTTGCGCAGCGGTCCGGTGAGGTTGATCGAAACGACGATGCCCCGGATGCGCGTTTCCAGGTCGAGATCCACTCGGGGCTCGATCTGCACCGGGTTCACGAAGTTGATCTCACCGCGGTTGATCGTATAGCGGGTGCCGAAGAAGTCCACTGTCCCCTGGGTGACGGAGATCCTGCCCAGGACGGTGGGGCGCTCCGCCGTGCCGCGCAACCGCAGGTCGATGTCGGCCTGAACTCCCCGAGTCAAAGAGGTGGCGAGTTCTGCGGACTGCGCGGTCTCGACCCGAACGTCGAAGTGAAGGTTTTCGAGGAAGCTATTCGGCTGGCCAACGGAAACCGGGGCGGCGGGGCGGGGCAGGGCAGCGGCTCCTTCGGGGGTAGGGACCAGGCCTGCGCGCAGAACGGTGACCCAACCGGAGAGTAGTCCGCGGCGCGAGGAACCCGTCAGGGACAGTTGCGCGTTGGCCTGCGTTGAGAACCCTTCGGGGTAGCGGATACGGACGCGCTCCGCCTGCGCCTGCAACTGATAGGAGACCTCGGGTCCGCCGAAGCCCACAAACCCTCGCAGGTTGATCTGCCCGCCGCCGGTTTGCGCGGTCAGGGACTCGATGGTCGCGCGCGTCCGGTCAAAGAGGATGGCCCCGTTGACGTTCTCGAGTCCGTTGGGAACATCGCGCAGCGAGAACGCAGCATTTGCGAACTGCATCCGGCCGTCCACCAGAGGGTTGTTCCACGCGCCGCGGAAACGGGCGCTGACGGTGGATACGCCGGTGGACAGGAGGTTGGGATTGAATGTGCTGAAGACCGCCAGATTGACGCGCCCGCGCAGGATCGCATTCCAGGAATTGGCCGGGCGGAACAACAACGTGCCCCGCCCCTCGAGCTCCGTGTCCTTCGCAACGAAGCGGGCACGCTCAATCACCGCGCCCGAGCGGGCGAGAGCCACGATGATGTCCCCGTCATTGCGTACGGTGAGATCGGCGGCGGTGAGGCCCGGCACGACATTCTCCCGCCGTGGCGCGAAGCGCACGGTGGTCAGGAGCGCGCGCGCGGCGAAACTCTGCGGCTCCGTCAGATAGCCTTCCACCTGTGCCGTACCTTCGATCAGCCCCTGAAAGGGCAACTCCGGGGCGTCTGCCCGTAGCTCGGCCAGATTCCGCAGGATCTCCGGCGTAACGCCCCTCATGCGGAGCGTGCCGCTACCGGGCATGCGTCCGGAGAGCTGCCAGCGGCCATCGCCGGAGAGGGTTGCTGAACCGGATGTCACGTTCATGTTGAGCGCCAGCGCGCCGCCACTCGTGGTGGCCTTTAAAATCGCCTGCCCGCTTCCATTGACCGTGGCGGATGCTTGCCCGTCAATGCGGACGGGGGCAAAGCCGCTCTGCGTGAGGCGGCCCTCGAGGATCCCCTGGCCGCGAAGCGTCACCGGGCGCGCGGAGCCGAGCCACTGCGCGGAAGTCCATGTCACGGGAAGCACGTCGACGAAGAGGTCGCCCGCGCTCCAATCTTCCAGGGAGCGGCGGTACCGGGCTGCTGCCTTCACCTGGTTGGGACCCTGCTCCAGAACGGCATCGGAAAGAGCGATGGAGTCGCCGTCGAAGCTCAGGCGAGCTGAGAGCCGGTCCGCCTTGGTCTGCCGCCATGCCGGGCTGTCGATGCGAACCGAGCCGGAGACATTCGGCTGAGCCAAGTTGCCGGACAAAACAAACTCGCCCGAACCCGTTCCGCCGACGTCCTGTGGCAGAACTTTGCGCCGGGCCAATTCCGGCAGCGAGAGTGAACGGACCGAGATCCGGCCTTGCAGCGGCGCATGATCGGCGACTTCCCAGTTCTGGAGCGGAAGACTGGCCGCACCGTCCAATGACGCACCGGCCCAGCGAGCGGAAGCCCGGTCCACTTGGAGTCGTGCCGCATTCACGGAGCCGGCGAGGGCGACGTCCGTGAGTTCGTATTGGCGGAAGCGTACCCCCGATGCGGATGCGGTCGCGGTGACGGTGAGGTTGGCGGTGGAGCCCCGTGCCTCGCCCCGTGCCCGAGCAGGGCCCGACAGAGTAACCGGTGATTTGACTTCCCTTCCGGTCAACGTCTGCACGGCGGCCAGCAGTTCTTCCAGGTTGCGGGTCTCGAGGTCGAACAGCAGGCCTCGCTCCAAGCTTCCCTCGAGGTGGACATCGGTGGACGCAGCGCGTAGTGTCGAGGGCCGGAAGAGAAGAGAGTTGGTGCGGGCGTCGTAGCGCAGGTCAATCTGGCCGCTGGCGGGAACCGCGCCGCTCACGGCCGCCAGAGTGGCGCGCAACTCCGCAGAATCAAGCCGCTGGCGGCTGCCCGTGATCCGAAACGGTCCTGAGGCGGCGGTGGCCAGCGGACCCGGCCACACGACGCGGGAAAGCTCTCCGCTCGCGGAGAATGCCCCGTCGCGAAGAATGGTTGCGCCACCGGTGAGCCGCCCGCCGAGCGCTTGCAGGACGGCATCGGTGATCGCGATCTGACTCTTGGCCCATGCCACCTTCCCTGTTCCGCTCACTCCCGACACTGCGCGTTGCCCGATGCGAAGCCCGAGCTGGCTGAGTTGCGGTTCGGCCTCAACGCGCCATCCTTCCGCGCTGTTGCGGATCCGGACCGGTCCGGCGAGGCGTCCCGCCGTGACCTCGGGTCGAGAGAACATTTGGGCCAACTCAGCGGCGTTCGCCTCGGCGGCAAGGTCGAAGCCGATCGAAAGGGCACTCCAATCGCGCAGCCACCCGACCCCGGACAGTCGCGAAGAGCCGAGTTTTGCCTCAATGTTGCTGAGTTCGAGCGATGCAGGTGTGAGGGCGAGATCGGCACGGACAGAAGCCGGGGACTTCCAGGCGTCGATTCGAGCCGCTCGCACTGAGCCCGTGTATCGCCGGGAGAGCCGGTCCATGGTGGCAGTGGCCTCCACCCCGCTGGCGCGAATGTCGAGTGGAAGTTGGCGCTGATCGATCCGTACCTCGCCGTTTCGAAGCTCCAGGCGGCCGATTGCGAGATCCAGCAGGGTTTCCGGTAATGGTCGGCCTTGCCGTTTTGTCGAGGGGATGTTGGTCGACCCGTCCGGGTAAACGAGGATATTGACGGCCGGACGATCCACCAGAAGAGCCTCCAACGACCAGCGGCGAGGCTGAAGGATGCGCCAGTCGACGTCGAGTTCCAGCCGGTCGGCCCGGAACAGCGGTGCCGTTGTCTGCGGTTCCGTCCCCCGGAAGATGACCGGTGCAACCGTCGCGCGCAGGGTGAGCCAGTCGATCTCGAGCGGCCCCAACTCGAGGCGTCCGCCGGAAGACTTCTCCGCTTCGGCGATGACACGCTGCCGGATTTGTTCCTTCAGCCAGCGCGATTGCAGAACGAGGGACCCGGCAGCGGCGATGGCGAGAAGAACAATGCCGGTTCCGGCGAGCCACCGCGCTCGCCGTGTCACGATTTGCCCTCAAACACGCCTTCGCGGAAGATCACCCTGGTTTGCGTTCGGCTTTGGTTCAGCCAGCGGTCGAGCGCCTGATCGGTCCGTTGCTCGATCAGCTTCGCTTCCAGCCGTTCATGAACGTCGGCTAAAGGGGGAGGCGGCGTCGAGTTCACGGCCTTCCACTCCCGAACGAAGGTCTCCTCGTACTCGGCCTGAATGTCTTCCTCCGGCACCTGCACGCCGGGGCGGAATCGGGCTTCGACGAACCGGAGCAGGTCCGCCTGCCAGGCGAGTTGGGCGAGGAGATCCTCCTCGCGCAGCCGGGCGGCGGACAGGGCCTTCTGGTAGCGTGCTGCGTCATCCTGGAAGCGCTCTTTCCGGATCTGTGCCAGCATCTTGCGTGCCGTGTCGGGCGGCGCGGCGGGATAGGCGGCCGCGGCGATCTCGCGACGGATCAGGGTTTGGTCGATCAGCCGCTCTGCGGCTTGGCGAAGGGTGTCGGGATCGTTCCGGACGGCACGGCTATCGAGAAATGCGGCGGTCCGTTCCTGCAACTGAATCTCGCTCAAGGTGATCACCGAGTTGTCGACCGTGACCGCGATACGGTCCACCGTCTCTGCCAGCAGCGCGGCTCCCACGATCGTGACTGTCCAATGGGCACGCATCAGAAGGTCTGGCCCAGCGAGAAGTGAAACTGGAAGCGGCCAATCCGCTGTGTGGTTTGACGGCCCTGGCCGAACAGAAGTTGCTGCGGTGTTCCTTCAAAGCCGAAGAAGCGCGGCGAATTGGGGCTGTAGCCCAGGTCAATCCGGATGGGCCCGATCGGAGTGCGATACCGGAAGCCGATGCCCGCCGTTTGGACCATGTAATCGAAGTCACGCAGGTTGCGCTGATTCGCCCGGAAACTGATGTTGCCCAGCCGCGAGTAGACGTTCCCCATGTCGTGAAAGAAGACGATGCCCAGGTTATCGCCAATCAGCGGATAGCGCAGTTCATGCCCGAGAATCAGGAGCGCCTTTCCGCCGAGGGGAAATCCCGTGACCGGGTCCCGCGGACCAGCCTGATTCTCTGGAAACCCGCGATGCGACACCGCGCCGCCCGCAAAGAAGAGTTCCGGCAAGGGCACGTCCCGGGTGGGTCCGCCGAATAGCCGCTCCTGCAGACCGAAGTTGATGGTGCGGGCGAAAATCAGGTCTCGGGTGATCTGGTGATAGCTGGAGTTACGGCCGATGATGCGGAAGAAGTTGGCCTGAGATCCCAACCCGTTGATGGATAGGGCGGCGTCGAGTGTGTTGTAGATTCCCTTCTTGGAATCGATGGGGTCGTCGCGACGGTCCTGAATGAAGGTCGTACTGATGATCCCGAGCCGGACGGGTTGCGCCAGCCGCGGGACAAGTTGAGGCTGAATTTTCAGCGACGCGGCGTCGACCGAGACACGGCGGATCGCGTAGCGCAACTGAAACGTGTTGGCGGGCGACAAGCGCTCTGTCCACTGCAAGGCGCCCTCAATCCGTCGGGCGGCGAAAGTGCGCACGTCACGCGAGTTGTCGAAGAAGGTACTGAGGGCAATGCTGGTGGTGTCGCGATCCCGGAAGTGCGGCGCCAGGTATGTCGCTTGCGCGCGTTGTTGGATGTTGGACACACGACCCTGCACGTTCAATTGATGACCGAGCCCGAAGAAATTGTTTCGGGTGACAGCGGCGTTGACGCGCGGACTAAAGCCGGCTGCTCCGCCCGGAGACTCGAAGTTTTGCACGACGCCTGTCCCGAAGCGTCCAATCTGGGCGCCGATGCCGCCGGTGAAGGTGTACCGGCTGGCTTCATCCACCTCGATGAGAACGTATTTGGCGTCCGTGTCCCCGTCCGGATTCTGGATCGCGGTATCGACGCGGGCAAAGATGCCGAGGTCATAGAGGCGGCGCTGGCTTTCGAGAATCTCGCCCAGGGACAACGGATCGCCGGGCTTGAGAGAGATCCGGTTATAGACCAGCTTGGGGTCGGTGCGCTCGATGCCGCCGACAATCACGCGTCGAACGAACTTGCGGGGACCCTCGGTGATCCGGAAGGCAAGGTCGACCGTGTTAGGTTCACCGCCCGGAGTCGCTGTCCAGTCCAGCGTCGCCTCGGTGTAGCCATTGTTGAAGTAGGTGTTCAGGATCGCGTCGCGGTCCGCTGCAAGGTTCTGTTCGCTATACGGCTGGCCCGGGCTGATCTGCATCCGTTCGCGGATTCCCTGTTCCGTCCGTTGGTCCACCCCTTCGAACGTCATCTGGCCGATCAGATACTGTGTACCTTCCTGAATGGTCATCTGAACGGTCTGCAAGCGTCTCTTGCCCTGTTCGGTGGTGTTGACGGCAGAACGAACCTGCGCATCCAGGAATCCATTGGAACGGTACAGGTCGACAATCCTTGCCCGGTCGCCTTCCAGTAACCGCGTGCTGAACCGGCCATTGCGGTAGCGCAGCGCCGTCGCCGGCAGAATGGACAGGCGCTCTTCTATGGTGTCGCGGTCGAAGTACCGGTTTCCGTCGATCTGAATCGCGGTCAGGCGAAAGCGGTTGCCACGATCGACTTCGTAGCGGATGGACCTCCGCTCTGCGCCTTCTTCGGTCGCAAAGCTGGCGCGGGCATCGAAGTAGCCGCGGGATTGCAGCCATTGCTCGATGTTGCGCGCGCCTTCAAGAAGCAGTTCGCGGTCGACGGATCGTTCCTGATAAATCGGGAGCAACTCACGCCGTTTGCCGCCGGACATGCGGATTCCCGAGACGGTGACGTCCACCTTCGGCCCATCGAAGATTTCGAGAAGGGGAGAAGCACGATTGGCTGCCGGGTCATAATCCAAGCCGAGAAGCAGAGCGCGTCCCATGAGGTGATCGGTCTTGCGAAAACTGCGGCGGATGCGATCCAAGCCGGCTTGCACCCGGCTCTCCGTCACTTTCTGAAAGGGTCCGAGGCCCCAGAAGCGCTTCCATCCGGTGGTGCGCAGAATCGAATCGGGCGTCCGCGTGGTGTCGCCGCGAACGATGGGCGGGCCGAACAGCGCACGGCGACCCGGAGCAATGAGGAATCGTACATCCACCTGTTCGGTCTCCGGCTCCCGGTCGATCTCCGTATCCACCTTCGCCTCGTAAAGACCATTCGATCGGAGAAGATTGACGACGTTCTCGGTTGCCTGGCGGAGATTGCCTTCCGTGAATTCCTGACCGAGCCGCAGCTTGGTGACGTTCAGGATCTTGGTTTCGCTGGGCGGGTCCTTCTCGCCCTCGATGGCCTGCCGTCCGACGAACCAGCGGTTGACCGTGCCGAAGGTCACTCGGACGCCGCCGCTTTCCTCCGTCACGTCAACCATGATGTCGTCGAACCGACCGCTGGCATAAAGACGCTCAATGGCCTGTCGAACGAGGGCAGCGCGATAAGGGGCGCCGGTGCGGAGTGGCACGCGGGCGAGCAATTCGTCGAGAGGAAGCGGCTGCAAGGCCGGCTCAAAGCGAATCTCCAGGACCGGCTTGCCTTCGAAATCGGCGGGTTCAGCGATTGCAACCCCGATCATCAGGGTGGCCCACGCCGCCGCGCGCAGGAATGTGCCGCCGCGTCCGTTCACGCCGATGCCATCATAACAATGTCAACGTTCCTTGTATGCGAGACGCCCCATGCTAGCCGATTCGATTGATCGTTACTCGCGCCAGATTCGCTTTGCCCCGATTGGAGTGGAGGGGCAAGCAAGGCTGGCCGAGTCGCTGGTGGCGATTGTAGGCTGCGGGGCACTCGGCAGTTTCCACGCGGCGGCATTGGCCCGCGCCGGCGTGGGGCGCTTGCGAATCATTGATCGCGACTACGTGGAATGGAACAACCTGCAGCGCCAGTGGCTGTTTGAGGAAGACGATGCGGCACGGGCGCTGCCAAAGGCGATCGCAGCCAAGCAGCGTCTGGCCCGCATCAATTCCACCGTGGACGTCGAGGCTGAGGTTGCCGACCTAACGGCTCGAAATGCGGAGGACCTGCTGGCAGGGGCGGCGTTGCTGCTGGATGCGACCGACAATTTCGAGACACGCTTTCTGGTGAACGACTACGCGGTCCGGGAGGGCACGCCTTGGATTTATGGCGCGGCGGTCGGAAGCTACGGTTTGGTGATGACAGTATTGCCCGGGCGAACCCCCTGCCTGCGGTGTGTCTATCCGGATCCGCCGGAGGGGGTGCAACCGACGTGCGAAACGGCCGGAGTGGTGAACACCACAACGAGTACCATCGCCTCCCTGCAGGTCTCGCGCGCGTTGCGGCTGCTGGTCGAGGGTCCCTCGGCAGCGACCGCAGGCGGCATCACGACCGTGGATGTCTGGTCGGGGTTGATTCGCCAGATCGATCCGCCGGATCGTGACGCCGCCTGTCCCTGCTGCAGCTTGCACCAGTTCGAGTGGCTTTCTGAGCGCCGCCGTGCTCCGGTGAGCCTTTGTGGACGGAATGCGGTACAGATCCACGAACGGCAGCGGCCTCTCGACCTGGGAGAACTGGAAGGCCAACTCGCGCAGTCAGGCACAGCGAAATCCAACGGGTTTGCCTTGCGCTTTGTGCCAGCGGACTCGCCCATCCAATGCGAGGGCGGCTGCGAGATGACGATCTTTCCGGACGGCAGAGCCATCATCAAGGGCACGACGGACCCGGGCCTCGCCCGGAGCCTCTACGCACGCTACATCGGCGCATAGACGCCCCGGGGAAGGACCTGGAGGCCCAGGCGGAGGAACTCTAGCCGACGACTACCTTGTCATACTGCGCAGCGAACGTGGTGTACAGGAAGTAGAGCAGCAGGGCGGCACCGTAGACGACCATCACAGCCGTCATCGTCTTGCCCCAACGTTCGATCACACTCAACCGGTGATCAACCTCCACTTGTACCGGGATCAGGTTGGCTTCCGCGTCGTGCACGTGAAGCAGGTCATCTTCTTTCCGGGCGACCAATGCTCGATAGGCCGCCAAACTGAGGACCGCCGCCAAAAGCGCGATCCAGATCGAGAGCAGCAGGGTGATGTTCATGACGTTCCTCCTTGGCCAGTAGCCACACTCTTCCCATGCAAATGGTGTGCCATGACACGCTTTGCTTTCGTTTGAAAGACTTAGCGATTTCGAGGCCCCTGTCTCGGGTCT
>CAYNDS010000065.1:18855-20108 GCA_964395885.1 uncultured Solibacteraceae bacterium
TCTCTTGCCCCAATCCCCACTACCCGGAGTGGGGCAAGAGACCCACTCCAGAGAGCTAGACTAGGAATGTTGCCCCAAGCGGGCGGTTAGCTCAGTTGGTTAGAGCGCCTGCCTTACAAGCAGGAAGTCCGGGGTTCGAGTCCCTGACCGCCCACCATCTCACCCGTTTTCGAATCAAGAACTTCCGATCTCACGTACTCGTCTGTTCCTCAAATCAGCGGCACAAAACGTATCAGAACCGTATCAGAACCTCATTCTTCACCCTCCTTCGTATCAAAACTCCTTCGCGCATCCGCCTCACCGGCCTGGCGATTCAGGCGGTCCAGCGCTTCCCGCTTCATCTGCAGTTTCATCTGCGAGTACTTCTTGAATACCCTCGCGTCAGACTGCCGCAGCATCTGCGTGACCCACTCATCTGCCACGCCCCCGGCACTGAGCCGAGTAGCGTATGTTGATCGCAGGTCGTAGAGCCGGAAGTACGGGACTCCGGCATGCCGAAGCGTCCGTTCCCAGGCCTTTCTGAAGTTCACCTGATGCCCAGAGGAGCCCACCGGGCTGGGAAACAGCCATAGCCCCGGTCCTGCAAGCTCCAACTGGCTCTGGAACGCCTCCAGCGCGAGATCGGACAGCGGAACCTCCGCCACGCCGGTTAGCGTTTTGGAGTCAGAGATGAACACCAGCCTGTTGCGAAGGTCCACTTGGTCCTTCTTCATGCTGGCGAGCTCCTTGTACACGCGAAGGCCCGTCTCCGTGATGATCCGAATCACGTTCCGCAGGTAAGCGGGAGCGTGTGATTCGATGAGGCCCTGCTCCGACCACGTCATGTAGTGCGGCCGGAACATGCTCTTCACCATGACCGGGAACTCCACTGCCGAGCACGGGTTGCTCGGAATCAGCTTCTTCCTCACGGCAACGTTCAGGATTCGTCGCAACACGCGGAACTCCTGATGAACGGTGGTCGCCTTCAACTGCCCAATTGCGACCGGCCCGCTTCTTCGTCGGACGTACCTTTTGCATCCGAGTCTTTCGCGGAGGTGCGCTTCGATCCGATTGGCATCGATCTCGATCAGCTTCATGGCTCCGAACATCGGCTGGAGCGTCTTCAGTGCGTTCTCGTTGGCCTCATGCGTCTTCGGTGCGCGAACAGGCGGTTTCGAGTAGTTGTCCAAGAAGAACTCGGACCACTCCCCGAACGTCATCTGCTTGCCCTTGCGCAGAACCTCGAGAGTGTTGTTGTCCCGAGCCGACAGGCG
>CAYNDS010000066.1:0-6327 GCA_964395885.1 uncultured Solibacteraceae bacterium
AGACAGCACCTTGGTTGTCCACTACGGTGGACGGTACGTTCAACGTGTAGCGCGCCCCAAGATTCATGGAGAGCGCGCGGCTGAGCCGAAGATCGCTCTGAATATAGAACTCCGCGATCGTGGCGCGCGGCCGAATCGTCTTCGGCTGCAAATCGATCGTGAACTGCTGGACTTCACCGAGCAGCAGAGAGGCAATGCTGTCCCCGCCCCCCGCCGCCGCCCCGGCCGGAGTCAGACCCGCCGTCAGAATGTTGTTGAACTGAAAGTTCCCCGTTGGGCTGGCCGGCTGCAGAATGTTCAGCGCCTGCCAGCGGACGTCCGCGCCAAGCTTCACGGTCGCCCGCTGCCGCACCACCGTCACGTTGCTCACTGCCTGCGTCACCGAAGTCTGAAATGCGGCGTTGCCATTCGCTGGTGGACCGATCAGCTGATAGCCCGTCGGATCAAAGGTCGGCAGGACATCGGCGAACGAGGCAGCCGGCAGGTTGGCGATTCCCGTCGGCTCACCCCTCCGAAGTGAGGCGCGATCAAACCCGCGCTGCGTGTAGCCGAAGCGAAACTGCGCGGCGGTTGTCGGCGACGGTGTCCAGTTGTGCTCCGCGGCGATGCTGTCCGCTCGTGTGAGGGTATCGCCCACGACGCCGGTCGCGATGCTCCCACTGCCGTCGGGAAGGGGAGTGATCGGGCGGGAGTCATCCCGCAAATACGCATACCGGCCAAACATCCGGTGCCGGTCATTGAAGTAGTGGTCCACGCGTCCGTCGAACTGATCCTGCGCCGTCGTTTCGGTCCCGGTCCGGCGGAAGTTGTTCGCCGCTCCGGCGGTCACCGGCTCCGGATACCGGCTCACGCCTCTCGCGCCCGCCGGGTCAAACCGCGAGGCCGGAATGCGATTCCCGGGAAACTGATCGCGCGCAAAGCCCGTCTCCGTCCGCCGCGTCGAAGCGGGATCGAACACCGGTATCGCGAACTGCCCGCCGCGTTGCGTCAGCGTCGGCACCGTGCTGACGCGAATGATGCCTGTCCCCAGACGTGTTCCCTGCCAGTCGCCGAACACGAAGGTCTTGTTCATTCGAATCGGTCCACCCAGAACAAAGCCGTATTGGTTGCGGCGGAACACCGGCTTTGCGCTTTCCGTCGCAAAGACGTTTCTCGCGTTCAACGCCTCGTTGCGAAAGAACTCGAACAGCGTTCCATGCCAAGCGTTCCCGCCCGACTTCTGCGTCACCAGAACCACCCCGCCGTTTGCGCGCCCATACTCCGCCGAATAGCTGTTCGTCTCGACGCGGAACTCCTCAATGGCGTCGATGACGGGATAGTAGGCCACCTGACCCGGTTCCGGCTGCAGGACACTGATCCCGTCGTACAGGTACTCACTCACACGCGGACGGCTGCCGTTGATCCGGGGGAACACACTGCCCGGCGCAAGGCTGACGCCCGGTGAGAGCGCAATCAGCGGCACAAAGTTTCGTCCGTCCAAAGGCAGCGCCAGCGCCTGATCGCGAGTCACCGTGAAGCCGACCGAACCGCGCGAGGACTGCAGCAGCGGTGCCGCCGCCGTCACCTCCAGCGCCTCCTTTACCTCGCCAACTCGCAGCGGGATCTCGATCACGGCGATCATGGCCGTCTGCACGATCAGCCCCTCCCGCCTGCCGTTGTGAAATCCACTGCATTCCACCATCAGGCGGTACTCACCGACAGGCAGCAGAGGGAACTTCGCCAGACCCTCGGCGCCGGTGGACACGCGGAAGCGCGCCCCCGTGGCGACCTGCTCCGCAGTGACCAAGGCCTGCTGCAGTGCCGACCCCGACTCATCCACCACGCGCACTTCCAGCGTTGCCGTGCTGGAGGCAAACGCAAGCCAGCCCAGTATGTAAACAGGGCAGTGTCGTGAAAACAAGACAACACCATACCACGACTTCCCGTCGTACAATCGCCCCATGCAGCGGCGCCTGATCGCACTGGCCCTGGCTCTCGGTGTTGCTGCACTCGCCGCCACCGGTAATCGCCGTTGGGCGCAGTACGAGCACGAGATGCAGGACCCCGTCGACGACCCCGCCGATGCCGCGGAGAAGACGGAGTTCGCCTTCGCCCGTCTCCGCTACCGCTCTCCCCGCGACGGGTGGAGCTACGCGCGATGGGGCATCGATTGCAATAAGTCGGACCGCCAGTTCATGCAGGGGCTTCGCCGCCTCACCCGCCTTCACGTCCGGTCGATTGAAGAGATCGTGGACATCGAAAGCGACGAAATCTTCAATTGGCCGTGGCTCTTCGCCGTTTCACCCGGCGATTGGGTATTCACCCGCGAGCATGCCGCACGCCTGAAGCAATACTTTGACCGTGGCGGCTCCATGATGGTCGACGACTTCCACGGGGAGCGTGACTGGCAGAGTTTCCTCCGCGGCATCCTGCAGGCGATTCCCGACGGGCAGGTCATCGAACTCGAAAACGACGCCGCCATCTTCAACGTCGTCTACAACCTCACGGACCGCGTCCAGATCCCCGGCGCCAATGTCGTTCACGGGCCCGGCTATGAAAAGGACGGCGTCGTGCCGCACTGGCGGGCGATTGTCGACAAGCGCGGACGCGTCGTCGTCGCCATCTGCTTCAACATGGACGTGGGCGACGCTTGGGAGTTTGCCGACTCCCCAGATTACCCGGAGAAGTTTGCCTCACAGGCCTATCGCCTCGGCATCAACTACGTGCTGTATGCGATGACCCACTAAGCCGAAGGCTGATCCGCCGCCCGCTTCACCCACTGATACGCCTTCGCCGAATTCTTCCAAAAGAACTTCTCGCGCTGCGCTTCGGTCTTGCCGGAGAAGAACTGCTTTGCCACCGCGATGACGTCATCGTAGGGACGCCAGTTGTCGCTGTTCGGCCAGTCGCTGCCGTACAGTACGCGATCTTCGCCGAACGTCTCGAAAATCATCTGCAGGTTGTCGCGATACGGCGCCACGTCCAGCGGAATGTTTCCGTTCTCGTCCTTCCGCAGAATCGCGGACAGCTTCACGTAGACGCGCGGGTTCGCGCCGAGTTCCTTCAGATTCTTGCGATAGGCGACGCCCGGCTCTCCTTGCGGTACCTTCATCTGCGGCAGATGGTCGATCACAATGCGGAGGTTGGGGATGGCGCTCGCCACCTTCGCCGTCGCCGCAATCAGCGCCGGAGACTGATTGGCCGTATCCAGCGAAAGGTTCGCCTCCGCTAATCGCTTCAGCCCCGCAATCGTCGGATTGCCCACGGTATCCGACAGATCACTTCCCCACAGGTTGCCGTACCGCACGCCGCGGAAGATCGGATTCTTTGCGAAGCGCTCCAGCCCCCGCGCGAACTCCGGTTGTGCCGGCGCCCCCAAATTGCCCACAAAGCCCACAATCAGCGTGTCCTTCGCCGCAAGGTCCAGCACCCACTGGTTGTCCTCCATCCAGGGACTGGCCTCCACCTTGATTACGCCCTTCACGTTGTGCTTCGCTGTCAACGCACGATACCGGTCCGGCAGCGCCGGCATGTAGAGCTTCGCGTTGTCCTTCGGCGGCCACGGCACGCCCTGCGGACGGCGGGGATCGAACAGGTGGATATGGGTATCGATAATCGGAATCGGACCCGCGGCCGTTGCTTGCCCTGCGGCCATTTGCATCAGGGGCAGGGAAGTGGCGAGAAATTCTCGACGTCGCATGTGAGTGCGATGTTATCCCATCACACGCCGCGCCACCGAGCGCAACGCCGGCCCCGCCATCGTGCGCACCGTCAGCCAGTACTTCTGCCGCGACGGCACCACAGCGCGCCGCGTGAACACGTCGTATTCGTTCCGCTCGATCACCGCCAGGATCTCGCGGTACACGTCGCTCGCAATCCGTACCGAAAAGGCGCCCCGCGGGTCCAGCAACGCGATTCCGGGTTCCGCCTCCGCGTAATACCGCCGCGCCCGTGCCGCCTGAAACTGAAGCAAATCCCGAAACCGGTCGTCGATCGTGTGGCACCGCAGGTCCTCTTCGTGATAACCAAACTGCGCCATCTCGTCCTCAGGCAGATAGATCCGTTCCATTGCCAGATCGGTCCCAACGTCGCGCAGAATGTTGGTCAGCTGCATGGCAATCCCCAGATCGATGGCGTGCTGCAGCCCCGGGGCCTCGCTCTCCGCCTTCGAAAACCCGATCACCTTCGACATCATCAACCCGACCGTGGACGCCACGCGATAGCAGAACACGCGCAGTTCATCGAAGGTGCGGTAGCGGACACGATGAAGGTCCATCCGCACGCCCTCAATCAACTCCAGCGGAAACTCGGAAGGAATGCCGTGCCGCGCCACCGCGCCGAAAAAGCTTCGCAGCACCGGGTCCTGCTGCGGCACTCCCGCAAATCCTGCTCGTACCCTTTCTTCCCACTCCGCCAGATCACGCCGCCCTTGCTCGGTCGACGGCGCTTCGTCCACCAGGTCATCCGTCGTACGGCAGAACCAGTAGACGGCATGCGCGGACCGCGCCAGGTCCGGCGGAAAGAATCGTGTCGCGAAGTAGAAGCTCTTGGATCCCGCCGCCGTCGCCTCCGCGGCTTGGCGGCTCAGTTCGGCGTCGAAATCGGAAGGCGCTCGCATACCAGCTTCTCGGCGATCTTGGCCGACGATAGCACTCCCGGAACCCCGGCGCCCGGATGCGTTCCCGCACCGGCAAAGAACAGGTTCGCGACATCCTCGCTCTCGTTGTGCGGGCGGAACCATGCCGACTGCCGGAAAATCGGCTCCACCGAGAACGCCGCCCCCAGGTAGCTGCGCAGCGTCGTTTCGAAATCGAGCGGCGTAAAGTATCGCTCCGTCGCCAGATTGTCCAGCAACCCCGGCAAGTGGTGCTGATCGAGATACTGCATCACCTTGTCCCGGAACCGCGGACCTTCCTTCGTCCAGTCAATTCCCGACAACTGGTTGGGGACCGGAATCAGCACATACCAACAGTCGCAACCCTCCGGCGCCATCGACGGGTCCGTCGCCGTCGGACGGTGCAGGTACATCGAGAAATCGTCGCTGAGAACTTTGCGATTGAAGATATCGTCCAGCAGACCCCGATATCGCTCGCACAGCAGGATCGTATGGTGCCGCACGTCCGGATACTGCTTCCGCGTCCCGAAGTAGATCACGAACAGCGACATCGAGTACCGCATCGACTCCATGTGCCGGTTCGTCATCTTCCGCCGCGCCGACGGTTCGATCATCAGCCGGTAGGTGTTCGCGACATCGGCATTGGAAACCACGCCATCTGCGGCAAACCGTTGCCCCTTGGCAGTGGACACGCCCACCGCCCGGCCATTCTCAACGTGGATTCGCTCCACCGGTGACGACAAGTGAATCCGCCCGCCCAACTCGACAAACAGCTTTCCTAACCCCTCGATCACCGCCCCAGTGCCGCCCATCGCGTAATGCACGCCCCACTCCCGCTCCAGATGATGAATCAGAGCGTAGATCGAAGTCGTCTGGAACGGGTTGCCGCCCACCAGCAGAGGGTGAAAGCTGAACACCCGCCGCAGCAAGTCGTTCTGGATGTATTGCGAAACGAAGCTGTAGACCGTCTTGTAGCTCTGCAGGCGGATCAGGTCCGGCGCCACCTTGAGCATGTCGCCAAACTTCAGGAACGGCTTATCCGATAACTCGGTAAAGCCCTTGGCGAAGATATCCTTCGCCGCCCGGATCATCGTCCGGTAGCCTTCGACGTCCCCCGGTGAGAAGGCGGCGACTTTTCGTTCCGTCTCCCGTTCATCGCCGTTGTACTCGAATGCGCTGCCGTCGTGGAACTCGATCCGGTAGAACGGATCCACCGGCACAATCTTCACGTAGTCGGACCGCTTCCGCCCGGCGCCCTCAAACAACTCATCGATCAGGAACGGCGCCGTAATGACTGTGGGCCCCGCGTCAAACGTGTAGCCGTCCTGCTGATACACGTACGCCCGACCGCCCAGCTTGTCGCGCGCCTCCAGCAGGTCGACGCTGTACCCCCTTGTTTGCAGGCGAACGGCGGTGGCCAAACCACCAAAACCACTACCGATGACAACGATGGACTTTGAACGCGCGGGCATTCAGGTGATCGATCAGCTCCTCGACGGGTGCGGCGTCTCCGCCAGTCTCGCGCAGACGGGCGCGTGCCGTGTCCAGCGCCATCTCGACGCTCGAGTAATTCGTGACTTCCTCATCCAGCCAGTCGTCCACCAGCTGGAACGCGGCTCCGAAGGAACTGCCGAAGCGGTCCCAGGCGTCCGCATCCGCCCATCGCGCGTAAGCGCGACCGGCGCACACCGCCGCGGAAAACAGCGGGCCAGTCTTCAAATCGTTCAACGCCA
>CAYNDS010000066.1:6337-19679 GCA_964395885.1 uncultured Solibacteraceae bacterium
CCCGGCATTCGCCCTTTAGCGCCAGATCCATGGCCTGACCGCCCAAGAGCGCGGCGCAGTCCAACGTCTCCAGCACGCGCGTCTGAATCCATCGCTGCCTTGCCCTCAGGCGCGGCGGACAAACCTGCTCAATGATGCAGCGTCCAGCCAGACCCACCAGCCCGAAGGCGGCCAGCAGTGCCGTCGATTCTCCAAAGGCGATGTGTGTCGCAGGCTTGCCCCGCCGCACCGGATCATCATCCATGCAGGGCAGATCATCCACGATCAGCGACGCCGCATGCAAAAGTTCCACCGCGCAGCCCGCGCGCAATGCATAGGTGGTTTCGACACCCAGGCTCCGGGCCACCCGCAAAGCAAGCAAAGGACGCGTCCGTTGTCCGCCTTCCAGCACCGCATAACGCATCGCGCGGCACACCGGGCTGACCTCGCTGGCAAGGAGACGCGACAATTCGGCGTTGACAATTTCTCTGTCCTTGCCGAGCTGCCTGTCTTCGTCCAGTATCCTCACCGCCCATTGGATTATGCCAGACGGCGACTGGTGCAAGTTTTCGTTCTCGAGAATCCTCTTGAGAAATCTGCCCGCCCGCCGCCACTCCCAATTCGTGGCCTTATTCCGTACCCGAAGCGCCGCCGTCCAGGGCATCGATGCTCACCCCATCGATGTCGAAGTGGATATGTACGGCAGCGGTTCGGCGCGCGACTTCGTCACCGTCGGCATGCCGGATACCGCCGTCAAGGAAAGCCGCGAACGCATCAAGAGCGCCCTCCTGAACTCCGGCTTCGGCTACCCCAATCGCTCCGTCACCATCAATCTCGCCCCGGCCAATCTCCGCAAGGAGGGTGCCGGCTTTGACCTCCCGATGGCCATGGGCATCCTCGGCGCCATGGGAGGCGTCCCGGCCAGTGACGAGTTCCTGTTCGCCGGAGAATTGTCGCTCGACGGCTCGCTCCGCAGCGTCCGCGGCGTTCTTTCGATCACCGTCTGCGCCCGCAAACTCGGCATCCCCAACATCGTCGTCCCTTCGGACAATGCCGCCGAAGCCGCTGTCGTCGATGGTGTGCGCGTCTACGGTGTCCGCTCCCTTGGCGAAGCCGTCCACGTGCTGAACATGCCCGCCGAGAAACGGCCGGAGCCCCGCACCGCCGCCACCCTCTCCACGATCAGCGGTGAGCCGTTTCCGGACTTTGCCGACGTTCGTGGTCAGCAGGCGGCCAAGCGCGCCCTGGAGGTTTCGGCCGCCGGCGCACACAACGTTCTCTTGATCGGCCCGCCCGGCTCCGGCAAGACGATGCTGGCCAAACGCCTCGCCGGCATCCTGCCCCCGCTCAGTTTCTCCGAAGCGCTCGAAACCACCCAGATCCACTCCGTCGCCGGGCTGCTCGGCAAGGATGTCGGCCTGCTGCAGCAGCGCCCGTTCCGTTCGCCCCACCACTCGGTCTCCGACGCCGGTCTCATCGGTGGTGGGTCCGGAACGCCGCGCCCCGGTGAGGTCTCGCTTGCCCACAACGGCATTCTGTTTCTCGACGAACTCCCCGAGTTTCCCCGCAATGTCCTGGAACAGTTGCGTCAACCGCTCGAAGACCGCGCCGTCACCCTCGCCCGCTCGTCCGGGACGCTGAAGTTTCCCGCCTCCATCATGTTGGTGGCCGCCATGAACCCCTGCCGCTGCGGCTTCTTCGGAGACTCCACCCGCGAGTGCCGCTGCACCGGCGCCGCCATCCAGCAGTACTTGGCCAAGATCTCCGGTCCGCTGCTCGACCGCATCGATATCCACGTCGAGGTTCCGGCTGTTCCTTATAAAGAGTTGCGGGGCGGCGAAAACTCCGCCTCTTCGGCCGAAATTCGCCAGCGCGTCGAGGCCGCCCGGTACCGTCAGGCGCAGCGCGGCTTCACCAACGCGCTACTTCCCCCGGGCGAAGTCCGCAAAGCCTGCGCGCTCGACGATGCCGGCGAACGCACCCTGGAACTCGCCATGCGGAAACTCGGCCTCTCCGCCCGCGCCCACGACCGGGTCCTGAAGGTTGCCCGCACCATCGCCGACCTCGGCGGTTCGGAAGCGGTGCTTGCCAAGCACGTGGCCGAAGCCGTCGGCTATCGCAGCCTCGACCGCAACTACTGGAGCTGATTTTTGAAAATTCTCGCTGTTCTGCTCTTCGCTCTCGGTGCCGCTGCCACCCCCGTCGTCAATGTCGAGGGCAGCATCGTCAACGGAGCCCTGTCCGGACGAGTCTTGGCAATGCGCTTTGACCTGCTCGTTCCCGTCTCCGGCGCCAGCCTCTCACTCTGGTTGGTTCCGGCCGTCGGAGACTCCGCGACGCTCGCCGACATCTATCTGTCCCAGAAACTCGGTCCGGCTGCCGACGAAACCGCTGAAGTCGCCAAAACCCGCGTCACCGTCACCCGCCTGTACCCCATCTGGGCCTTCACCGCGCTGTCGCTCTCCGCCGGGACCTATTACCTGATCGTGGACGGTGCCAATGGCGTACGCTGGCGAACCGGGGACAATGTTCCCACGCCCTGGTCCGACGTAGCCCCCACGGCTTTGGTGGCCAGCAACGCCGCCGCCTTCCTCCCCGCCAGCAGTTTTTCGACGGTCGCTCCCCAAAGCATCGTCGCCATGAGTCTCGAGGCCGAGGCCGTTGACCCGGAGCCCCAAACTTTCGCCCTGTTCGGCGTCGGTCTCATCGCCGTCGCCGCGCGCAAATCGCTCTTCGCCCGGCGCTCCCCCTCTGGAGGTTCACAGTGAAGCTATTTCTTCTTCTCACGTCCGCCGCAGCCACCTTCGCCGGAACTTCTCCCGTCCTCGAGGCCGGGGAAACCAGTTCCTGGGCGCTCGTCTCCCTCGGGGGACTGATCGGCTTGGCCTACCGTGCTTATCAGCGGTCAAAACCGTAATCTTGTCTCGCCAGACCGTAGAAAGTCGCGCTAAACTGTAAACGACGGCGATGCTCCGCCATCTTTCTGTCCTCCGCCGTCATCGATAACACAGATGGAAAACCGTGCCTTACATCGCTTCGCCATCCTGCTGGTCTTCTGTACGCTAGTTCTGGTCGCCGCCGGGGGCACCGTGGTTTCGATGGAAGCGGGCCTCTCCGTGCCCGACTGGCCGCTGTCCTACGGCAAGGTCATGCCGCCGATGGAAGGCGGCGTGTTCTACGAACACGGCCACCGCATGATTGCGACCCTGGTGGGTTTCCTCACGGTGGTCCTCGCCATCTGGTTGCAAGCAAAGGAAAAGCGGTCCTGGATGAAGCGCCTTGGATGGGCTGCGCTGGCTGCCGTGATCCTGCAGGGCGTCCTCGGCGGTCTCACCGTCCTGTATATGTTGCCGAAGGCGATTTCGATCTCGCACGCCTGTCTCGCGCAACTCTTTTTCTCCACCACCTTGCTGCTTGCCATGTTCACTTCGCCCGCTTGGCAGCGTGAGCACCAGGCCATGCCGGATTCCGGTTGGCCCAGCATGCGCTCCCTCGCCGTCCTGACGCCGCTGCTGGTTCTGGCCCAGGTTGCGCTGGGCGCCGCCTTCCGCCACAAGGCGATGAGCTTCGTGCCGCATTTGGCCGGCTCGCTCGTCGTCACGCTGATTCTGCTGTACTATTGCGCCATCGTGATGACGCAGTATGGCGCCCTCACGATGCTGAAGCGCACGGCACATGGCCTGATCTGGGTGACCATGCTGCAGGTGGTGCTGGGCATCGCCGCGTACTTCACCCGAATGACATTCAGCGGTCCGCAGCCGGCGTCGGTGATGGTCGGCTTTACCGTGGCCCACGTCGCCACTGGCGCCCTGACGCTTGCCCTCACGATTGCGATGGGCGTTCTCACGCTCCGCTCCATTCACGCCGAAGAGGAGGCGACGGCCCCGAACGCCGTCCGCGCATGAACCTTCGCCCCTACTGGGAGCTCACCAAGCCCCGGATCACTTGGCTGATCCTCGCTTCCACCGCCGTTGGCTACTACTTCGGCCACCGTGGTGAGTTGTCTTTGCTGCTGCTGTTTCACACCCTGTTCGGGACAGCCCTCATTGCCTCCGGAACCGCCGCGCTCAACCAGTGGATGGAGCGCGATGCCGATGCCCGGATGAATCGCACCAAGGCGCGGCCCTTGCCTTCGGGCGAGATCTCGGCCTCGTCGGCCTTCTGGTTCGCGGTCGGCCTCTCGGTGGCGGGTTTCGCGGAACTCACCCTCGCCGTCAACCCCTTGACCGGTGCGCTCGGGCTGTTCACGCTGCTCAGCTATCTGTTCCTCTACACCCCGATGAAGCGCCGCTCGGCTCATTCCACCACCGTCGGTGCCGTGCCCGGCGCGATGCCGCCGCTCATCGGATTTGCCGCCTCCGCTGGAACACTCACCGCTGATGCCTGGGTTCTCTTCGCCATTCTCTTCGTCTGGCAGTTCCCCCACTTCTACGCGATTGCCTGGATGTACCGCGAAGACTACGCTAAGGCGGGCATTCAGATGCTGCCCGTCGTCGAACCCGACGGACTGTCCACCGCCCGACGCATTTTCTGGTGCTCGGTTGCTCTCCTGCCGGTGAGTCTTCTGCCTCTGGCTCTCTCGATGGGTGGGCCGCTCTATCTGGCCGCCGCCGTCGGCTTGGGCGCCTGGTTCATTTCCGCCTGCCGCCGGGAACTGACCGGGCTGGGCGCACGGCGCGTACTTCTGACCTCGGTCGCCTATCTCCCGGTGCTCTATGCGGTCCTTATGGCCGATCCTACTCGCTTTTAGCCTGCTGGCCGGATGCGCGCGCCCGGCCGCGCCGTCCCTGCCGGATTATTGGGCCGTCCCCGACTTCGCGTTCTATGCGCCGGACGGCAGCACCCTTGCCAGTGCCCAGGCGCTGAAGGGCAAGGTGTGGGTGGCCAATTTCATCTTCACCACCTGTACCGGACCCTGCCCTCGCATGTCGACCAAGATGTCGGAACTGCAGGCAGCCACCGCCGCTATGCCCGATGTGCGCTTGGTCTCCTTCACCGTCGACCCGGTCAACGACACGCCATCCGCTCTCGCCGACTACGGCAGGCGCTACAAGGCCGATTTCTCTCGCTGGTTCCTGCTCACCGGCGACGGCGCCGCACTGCGCACCCTGCGCCAGGACGCCTTCAAACTCGGTGAAGGCGACTCCGTGCTGAATCACTCCACCAAAATGGTCCTGGTTGACCGCCAGATGCGCGTGCGCGGCTTCCCTGACAGCGAAGGCGCAGACGCCGTCGAAAAGATCCGGAAAGACATCGAAACACTGCTCGCGGAGAAAGGTTGATGGACTACACGCTGCTGCCCACCGTCAACGCCACCCTGAACGGGACGGCCACCATCCTGCTGCTCGCCGGCTATCGCCAGATCAAGGCCGGACGCAAGGAGCAGCACAAGACGGCCATGCTCGCTGCCTTCGCCGCGTCGATTCTCTTTCTCACCAGCTACCTCATCTACCACGCCAAGGTCGGTTCGGTAGCCTACCCCGGCACGGGGCTGATCCGGACGGTCTACCTCGGCATCCTGATCTCGCACGTGATTCTGGCGGCGGTTGTGCCGGCCCTGGCGTTGATGACGCTCTACCGCGCTTGGAAGGGACGCTTCGCGCACCATGCCAAGATCGCCCGCATTACGCTCCCGATCTGGCTCTACG
Organism: uncultured Solibacteraceae bacterium; assembly: GCA_964395885.1. Classification (GTDB taxonomy): domain Bacteria; phylum Acidobacteriota; class Terriglobia; order Bryobacterales; family Bryobacteraceae; genus JAPKYZ01. The sequence continues at coordinate 11,965 of CAYNDS010000066.1, forward strand.
TCAGCGTGACGGGCGTGATCGTCTACCTGATGCTCTACCGGTTCGCCTAAAGCCCGCTTACGGCAGCCGTGCCTTCAGGCTGCGCAGCGCCCGGACGGAGGCCTGCATCACTTCCGGTTCGCTGTCCCGCGTCAACCGTTCCACGGCCGCCACCGTATCGGCATCCCCGGCTGCCGCAAGAATGCGAACCAGTTGGATCTTCTCTTCTTTGTTCGCTCCGCCCAGATCCCGCTCCATCGAGGTGCGAATCGCCTTGTTCCGCGCCAGCTCCACCAGATAGCCCTCGGCAACACCCCGCCACGCCTTCGCATTCAGCGTGTTGATCAGGTATCGCAGCGGGCTGAACTCGCTGCCCTCCAACTGCCCTTGTGTCACCAGGGCGAAGGCGCAGGCCAGGCGCGGCGGCATCCGTCGCTCCTCGTTGAAGCACTTTTCGATCGCGGCAACGTCCGCCTTGTCCTTCAGCCGTCCCAACCCCTCCGCTGCGGCCGCACGGAGAGACTCGTCCTTGCTGTCGATCATCGAACGGAACTGCCCGATCGACCGCGGATCCGCAATCGCCGCCATCGCTCCCAGCGCCGCACGCTTGACCCGGGGCGAACTCACCCGCTGGAATGCCACTTCAATGTCGGGCAGTGTCTCGGCGCTCCGCACCAGTCCCGCCGTCGAAAGCGCCAACTCCGCCACGCGCTCCTCCGGGTCACGAAACAGGAACGCCACCTGCGGACCGGACCGCCGGTCCTGAATCTTCTCCAGCGCCGTCAGCGATTCGAAGATCAGCCGCGTGTCCTTGCTGCGCAGCGCCTCGTGCAGCGCGTCCAGCGCCGCCCGCCCCCGCAGAATTCCCAGTGCCCTCGCCGCGTTGGCGCGCGCATCCATCGCGGCTCCGCTCGCCAGCAGCTTGCCCAGCCCGTCCACCACCTCCGGACGCACCTCGATCCAGGCATCGATCACCTGATCATTGCGGTCCGTCGAGAATCGCGCCCGTACCATCGATCCGGCGCGGCTCAGCGTGCCGGAAAGCCCCGTCTTCACATATCCGGGCAGGTAGAAGTTCACCAGCCCGTCCGTCGCCCGGATCTGCACTTCCGGGTCCGTGTCCGCAAGCGCCTTCAACAGCGGCTCCAGCGAGTATTGGGACCCGATCTCCACCAGCCCGCGCACCGCCTCGATCCGCACCGACGCATCGGCGTCTGACAGATAGGGCGCCAGCTTGGCAATGCCCGGCACGCCGGACTTCACCAGTTCCTTCGCCGCCTTAACGCGCTGCTTCGGATCGGTGTCCTGCCCCAACAGGCAGGCAGCCGCAACCAGCAGAATCGACAGCCGCATGATGGAAGCTTAGCGAACGAATTCCAGTTGCACGCGATGCGGAATCAAGCCCGCCTCGTGCCCTTGATCCAGCAGCAGCTGCGCCGCCTTCGGCACCAGCTCACCGGCATCCACCGTGTAGTGATTCACATACATACCGACGAACTTATCCGCCAGCGAGGTTTCCATGTCGCGCGCAAACTGCAGTGCGTACTCCAGCGCCGCCTCGCGATTGTCCAGCGCGTACTGGATGCTTTCGCGCATCAGCCGGCAGCACTCCGCCTGTACGTCGGGCGCCAGATTCCGCCGCAGCGCATTCGCGCCCAGCGGCAGCGGCAGGTTGTACTTCTTCCGCCACCACACCCCCAGATCGACGATCCGGTGGAAGCCGCCCTTGGCATAGGTGAGCTGCCCTTCGTGGATAATCAGACCCGCATCGACCGACTTCTCGGCCACCGCGTCCATGATCTTGTCAAAGGGGGTCACCACCGCCTCGAAGTCCGGCTCAAACAGCCGCATCGTCAGGTATGCCGTCGTCAACAGACCCGGCACCGCGATCCTCTTTCCCTTCAGCTGTTCCGGCGCCAGCGCCGAATTCGCGATGATCATCGGACCGTAGTTGTCGCCGACGCTCGACCCGGCAGCCATCAGCGTGTACTGATCCGCGACATACGGGTAGGCGTGGTAGGAGATGGCAGTCAACTCATACTCGCCCTGACGCGCTTTTTGATTCAGGGTTTCAATGTCGCTGAGAACGTGCTTGAACTGCACCAGCGAGGATCGGATCTTCCGCGTCGCCAGCGCGTAAAACATGAAGGCGTCGTCGGAATCCGGGCTGTGGGCGCAGATGATGTCCTGCGGATTTGGGACTTCCATGTGGGGGAACTTCCCCATTTTAGCAAACGGGTCCGCGCCTCGATCAAGGATTTATGCGCTCACCAGACGCGCCAGTTCGGGTTCCAACTCCGAAAGCGAATCCCGCAACGTCGCAAAGCCCGCCGGCGCCGCCGACAGCTCCCCGCGCCGCCCCAAATTCTCCAGATGCAACGCCGCCTTCGCCACCTGATCCGCCCCGAAATTCGCCACGGAGCCCTTCAGCGAATGGGCCTCGCGCTCCAGCAACTTGGCATCACCCTCGGCAATCGCCTTCTCAATCAGGCCCATCATGCGCGGCGCATCGGCCAGGAACAACCCAGCCACCTCCTGCAGCAACTCACGGTCGCCGCCCACCCGCTCCAGGGCCAATTCCAAGTTCAACTTCATCAACTGCGTTGCGATCTGACTGTCCTGCATCCCGTGTCCCTAGCGCCCTTATCGGCAAAACGCGTAGAATTTCGAGGTACCGATGGAGGACATTTCCCTCGAACGCGTGGACGTCGCCGCGTCCATTCCCGTCCTGGTCTCAACTGCCGCGCCGGGCAGTCCCAGTGCGCCTCTGGCCATCAGTTTACATGGCTTCGGCCAAACCCCGGAACATTTTCTTCCCCTCACCCGGCGCCTGCTCGGTCCCGCCTGGACCATCGCCGCTCCCCGCGCTCCTCACCCCATGTCACTGCGTCCGCTCGAGCCCGATTCCCCCGCCGGCTTCCACTGGGGGCTGCCGAATCTCGACCGTCCCGCCGCGCTCCGCCTCCACCACGACCTTCTCCTCGCCGTCCTCGAACGCCTGCGCGCCCAGCCCGCACGCACGCTCCTGATCGGTTTCTCGCAGCCCTGCGCCCTGAACTACCGCTTCGCCCGCCAGTTCCCGCACTGTCTCGGAGCCGTGCTCGCGCTCTGCGGCGGTGTCCCGCACGACTGGGAGACACTCCCCCTGCCGCCGACGCCCGTGCCGCTCCTCCACATCTCCCGCAGCGAAGATGAGTTCTACCCCGTCGACCGCGTCCAGGAATTCCCCCGCCGCCTTCGCGCCGCCGCCACCGATGTCGAGTTTCACTTGCTTGCCGGACGGCATCGTTTCCCGTCCCAGGCCGGGGCCGTCGTCACTCCCTGGCTTCGCCGCGTGCTTCCCGCCGGAAGCTGACTAGGCCGGTTCCGGACGTGCCGCCGCGCCCGTTCTCCGCCGCACAATCGGAGCCTCCTCGGCCGCGTCCTTCATCTCCTGCGCCCGCAGTGCCTGGCAATGCGCGCAGTAGCCCCCGATTTCGCTCCGCGCCATCACGATCTGGAAGCCGAACGTCGCCTCCACCTGTCGCCGCAGCTTCTGCAGCGGCTCGCCGAAGTACTCTTCCACCCGTCCGCACCGCAGGCAGATCACGTGCGCGTGCTCCTGCTTCAGCCGCGTTTCGTAATAGTGCTGGTCCCCGCCGAAGTGCATCAGGTCCAGCTCATCCACCAGCCCGCTCGCCTTCAGCATCTTCAACGTCCGGTACACCGTCACCCGGTTCAGCTTCGGATCCAGCTTCTGCGCCATCTGAAACAGCCGCTCCGCATCCAGATGCTCGCCGGAACGGTCAATCAGATCCAGCAGGATCTGGCGCTGCCGCGTCAGCCGCACGCCCTTCTGCTTCAGCGAATCTTTCATGCCCAGATTGGCCATTGCGAATTCCCCTTCGAGCGTAGCATCCCGCTCCTCGCGGCTCCGCCCGCTTACACTGGAGCAAGTTGCTGGTTACTTCCTCGGCCTACTTTGTTTTCCTCGCCGCGGTCCTGTTGCTCTTCTGGCCCCTGGCTCGATGGCGCAGGCCCGCCCTCGCCGTGCTGCTCATGTCCAGCTATTTCTTCTGGGCCAAGTGGGACATCTTCTACCTCGCGCTCATCCCGATCGCCTCCGCCATCGACTTTGCCATCGGCGCCGCGCTCGCCCGCTGGCGCTCCCGCTGGCTGCTCGCCCTCTCGCTCGCCCTGAACATCGGACTTCTGGCCGCCTTCAAATACTTTCCCAGCGCTCTCTCCCCAATCGGCGCCTTTCCCATTGGCCTGTCGTTCTACGCCTTCCAAGCGATGTCTTACACCATCGACATCTACCGCCGCGACGCCAAGCCCGCCTCAAGTCTGCTCGACTACTTCACGGCCGTTTCGTTCTTCCCCACCGTACTCTCCGGCCCGATCACCCGCCCGGCGTCACTGATCCCGCAGTTTGCAAAACGCCCCTCGCTCACCGCCGAAGCCGGCGGCCGCGCCCTGTTCCTGATCGCCCTCGGCGCCGCCAAGAAGTTCCTCATCGCCGACTACCTGGCCGCCAATCTCGTCAATCGCGTCTTCGATTACCCGAAGCTCTACTCCGGCTTGGAGACGCTCCTGGCCGTCTACGCCTACGCGCTCCAGCTGTACTTTGATTTCTCCGGCTACACCGATATCGTGCTCGGCAGTGCCGCGCTGCTGGGCCTCACCCTGCCGCCGAACTTCAACCGCCCCTACCTGGCCGCCAACCTCGCCGACTTCTGGCGCCGCTGGCACATCTCACTCTCCAACTGGCTGCGCGACTACGTCTATTTCTCCTTCCCCGGCCTCCGCGGCGCTGCCATGCCCTACGTCGCTCTGATCGCCACCATGCTGATCGGCGGCATCTGGCACGGCGCCACGGCGAACTTTCTCGTCTGGGGTGCCCTGCACGGCCTCGGCCTCGCCGTCGTCCGCTTCTGGCAGCAGCGCACGAAACTCCACCTGCCGCCCGTGCTCGCCCAGATCGCCACGTTCCACTTTGTCTGCTTCGCCTGGATCTTCTTCCGCGCCTCCACCTGGGACGGCGCTCTCGCCATCCTCACCCGCATCGCCTCGCTGACCTTTGCGACCGCGAACATCTCGCTGCCCGTCGCCATCGTGCTCTCCGTCGCGGCCCTGTCGCACGTCACGCCGCGTCCCTGGCTCGGCCGCCTTCAGGACGGCTTCGTGCGCGCGCCCGCTCTGCTGCAGGCCGCCGCGCTGCTGCTGTTGATCGTCAGCCTCCACTATCTGGCCGCCACCGGCGCCGCTCCGTTCGTCTACACAAAGTTCTGACGATGCCGCGCAAGACCCTCTTCACTCTCGCCCTTCTCGCCGCCTTCCTCTGGGCGCCCGACCTCACGCCCCACTGGAAGGACTACCGCCTGTTTGACTTTCCCCAGGCAGCCGCCAATGTGCTCGACTTTCAGCCGCGCCGCGCCGCCACCATCGACGAAGAGCAGGACCGTCTCCGCCCGGACCCCGCCCGCCTCGCCGCCGCCTCCGTCTCCGCCATCCACGGCCCGCTCGACCGCTTCTACGGCGCGCTCGCCGAACTCGAACGCCGGCAAGCCCGCCAGCTCCGCATCGTCCACTACGGCGACTCTCCCACCACCGCCGACCTCATCACCGCCGATACCCGCGAACTGCTGCAGAAGAACTTCGGCGACGCCGGCCACGGCTTCCACCTGATCGCCAAGCCCTGGGCCTGGTATGAACATCGCGGCGTTGCAGCCGACGGCGGCGGCTGGCAGATCGATCCCGCCACCCAGAACCAGCTCAAGGACGGCATCTACGGCCTCGGCGGCGTCAGCTTCCGCGGCGCTCCCGGAGCCTGGGCCCGTTACCGCTTCACCCGTCCGCCCCAGACCGTGGAGCTCCACTATCAGCCCTCCGCCGGAGGCCAGCTCCGCTTCGGCGATACCCTCATCGATACCGGCAAGGGCCCGGGCTCCGTACGCCTGCCCGGCGCCGCCGTCATGGACCTCCGTGTCGAAGCGGGCAGCGTGCGCCTGTTCGGTTTCGTTGCCGAAAACGGAACGCCCGGCGTCGTCTACTCCAGCCTCGGCCTCAACGGCGCCTACATCTCCGTCCTGGCCCGCATGATGAATGAGCAGGCTTGGGCCGCCCAGCTCCGCCACCATGACCCGGACCTCGTCATCGTCAACTACGGCACCAACGAAAGCGTCTATGCCAAGTTCGTCGACACCGCGTTTGAGAATGAGCTGCGCGAAACCATCCGCCGCATCCGCGTTGCCGTCCCCGATGCCGACATTCTCCTGATGAGCCCCATGGACCGCGGCCATCGCGACAGCACCGGCGCCATCAGCACCGTGCCCGCACTCCACCGCCTGGTCACCATCGAACAGCGCGTCGCCGCCCAACTCGGCGTCGCCTTCTTCAATACCTTCGAAGCCATGGGCGGACCCGGCACCATGGGCCGCTGGTACGAAGCCGAGCCCCGCCTCGTCAGTGCCGACTTCATCCATCCCATGCCCCAGGGCGCCCGCATCGTCGGTACGCTGCTCTACAAAGCCCTCTCCGACGGCTACCGGCGCGCAAAGACCCGCCACATGACGGAGCGCTACGCCCGAAAGGCCGGTTCATGAGGCGCCTGAGCGCGCTGCTGCTGCTCACCCTCCTGCCGCTTGCCGCCGTCACCGCCAAAAGGAAGCAGCCGGCAAAGAAGGCCGCACCCGCCCGCAGGGCCGCGAAAGCAAAGCCGGCAGCCCAGCCCTCCGCCGCCGCCAAACGCACCCGTGCCGCCGCGCAGGACAACGTCACCGCCGACCTCCGCGCCCTCCCGCCCACCCCGCTCGAACAGCCCGAAGCCCTCCTCGCCTTCTTTGAGCGCCTCCACCGTCTGGAAACCAAGGAATCCACCGAACCCGTCCGCATCCTCCACTACGGCGACTCCCACACCGCCGCCGACGAGTGGACCGGGCGCCTCCGCCTGATCTTCCAGGAACGCTTCGGCGACGCCGGCGCCGGTTTCTCGCTCGCCGGGCGGCCCTTCAAGACCTACCGCCGCCAAGGGCAGCGCAGCGCCATGTCCCGCCGCTGGGACCCCGTCGGACTCCTCGCGCGCGACGGCGACGGCATCTACGGTCTCGGCGGCGCCGCCATCGAAACCCGCCGCCGCGACCAGTCCGTCACCCTCGAAGCCGATGCCCGCGACCTCGAACTCTGGTACTGGCAGCAGCCCGGCGGAGGCCGCTTCCGCCTCCTCGACAACGGCCGCCAGGTCGAAACCGTCTCCACCGACGGAGATCCCCAACCCGGCTATCTCCGCCTCACCGACCCCGCGACCCCCTCGTTTGAGGTCGAAACTCTCGACAACGCGCCCGTCCGCCTGTTTGGATGGGTCGCCGAAAATGGTCCCGGCGTCACCTACGAAACACTCGGCATCAACGGCGCGCAACTCTCCCTGTTCGAACGCTGGCGCTTCCCCTTCGACGCGCACCTGGCCCGCCGCGACCCTGCCCTCGTCATCCTGGCCTACGGCACCAACGAAGCGTCCAACCCCACCTGGGACTTCGCCACCTACAAGCAAGCCCTCGGCGCCGCCATCGACCGCATCCGCGCCGCCGCCCCCGCCGCCAGCATCCTGATCATCGGCCCGCCGGACCGCCTCCACCGCGTCCGCCGCCTCGGCTGGCAGACCTTCCCCCGCATGAGCGAAATCATCGATGCCCAGCGCGCCGCAGCCCTCGAGCATCGCTGCGCCTTCTGGGACTGGCGCCAGCGCATGGGCGGCCCGG
>CAYNDS010000067.1:0-1560 GCA_964395885.1 uncultured Solibacteraceae bacterium
CCTGAACCGGTTCCCGCTGATCCAGCCGTTCGTTCTCGATATCACGCAGTTTGACGTCGATTTCTCGAACCCCTACACCGGCTCATTGGCCGGCATCTTCCCGTTCACGCAGCCGGGCTCGACTGAAGCGCGGCGCAATTTCCGATTCATCACGCCGGCCAACACCACCAGCTTCAATGAAGCCTTCAGCACGCCGTACTCGCAGCAGTGGAACTTCAACGTTCAGCAGCAGCTGCCCTGGAACGTGCTGGTCACGGCGGGCTATATCGGCTCCCGCAGCCTGCGCCTGTACGGGTCCCGCAACATCAACCCGGCGCGCTTCGGACCGGGCGCGACCGTGGCCAACGTGCAGGCGCGGCGCATCTGGCAGGACTTCGGCGTGATCGAGGAGCAGGCCACGATGGGCTTCTCCAACTACAACGCGTTTCAGTTGACGATCAACAAGCGGCTCTCCAACGGCTTCACCGTGCTGGCTTCGTACACGTATTCGAAGAACACCGGCATTGTGGCGCCGCAGAGCGAAGGCTCGCTGGGTACGCGGGATCCGCTGAACCTGCGGCTGGATGGCGGCTACATGCCCGAGGATCGCACCAAGCTGATGACGCTTTCCTTTGTCTGGAATGTGCCGGCGCCGGTGGAAAACCGGTTCCTGAAGGCGGTGCTGAAGGGCTGGGATCTGACGGGCATTCTGACGTATGCCAGCGGCGCGCCGCTGACGGTGCGCGCGGGGCAGGACCGGTCCTTGAACGGGCAGAACCTGGACACGGCGGACCTGGTGGGCAATCCGTTTCTCGATGGCTCACGGGCGCGCGGCGACCTGATCAGCCAGTGGTTTGACCGGCGCGCCTTCGCCATGCCGGCGATGGGCACCTTCGGCACCAGCGGCATCAACATCCTGCGCGGACCCGGCGCGACGACCTTCGACGGGGGCATCTATCGCAACTTCCGCATCAAGGAGCGCGTCGGCATCCAGTTCCGCGCGCAGTACTACAATCTGCCGAATCACACGCGGCTGGGCAATCCGGACACCAACCTGGTGAGCCCGAACTTCGCCCGGATCCTCGGCACGCAGAATCCGCGCATCGGCGAGATGTCGCTGAAGGTGAACTTCTAGGCGTTCCCCCTGCGTCCGGGGCGCCCTGCGGGTACCATCGAAGGACCCGCATGGCGCCCCTGGATGGCATTCGTGTTCTGGACTTCTCGCACGCCTTGGCCGGGCCCTACTGCACGATGCTTCTGGCCGACTACGGCGCCGAGGTGATCAAGCTGGAGTCGGCCGACGGCGATATGGGCCGGGGCTGGGGACCACCCTTTTCGGGCGGCGAGTCGCACTTCTTCCTGGCGCTGAACCGCGGCAAGCTGGGCCTGACGCTGGATCTCAAGACCGGTGAAGGGCTGGCGGCGTGCCTGGGCCTCGTCGACACCGTCGATGTTCTCGTCGAGAACTTCCGTCCCGGAACGATGGAGCGTCTGGGGCTAGGCTACGCCGCGCTGCGGGAGCGGAATCCGCGCCTGATCTACTGCTCGATCTCCGGCTACGGACAGACCGGTCCATCACGC
>CAYNDS010000067.1:1570-13372 GCA_964395885.1 uncultured Solibacteraceae bacterium
GCCATGGATCTGGTGATGCAGGCCGCCTGCGGGCTGTTGAGCATCACGGGCACGGCGGGCGGGGAACTGGCGCGCTGCGGCTACGGCGTCACCGATGTCACGGCCGGGCAATTTGCGGTGATCGGCATTCTGCTGGCGCTGCAGGCGCGGGCGCGGACGGGACTGGGGCAGATGGTGGATGTATCGATGTTCGACGGGATGATTTCGACGATGAGCTCGAACTTCGCCAGCTTCCTCGGTTCCGGCGAGGTGCCGCGCCCGATGGGCACGCGTTTCCCGACGGTGGTCCCCTACTGCACGCTGGAGACGGCGGACCGTCCCGTGGCGATTGCGGTGGGCAGCGAGAAGCTGTGGCGGGCCTTCTGCGCGGCCATCGGGCGGGAGCACTGGGCCACGGACGAGGCGTATCGCACCAACGCGCTGCGGATCGCGAACCGGGCGACGCTGGAGCCGCAGTTGAACGAGTGGTTCCGGACGAGGACGAGTGCGGAGTGGTGTGAGCGGCTGGGCGCGGCGGGCGTGCCGTGCTCGCCGGTGCGGGACTTTGCCGAGGTGGTGGCGGACCCGCAGTCGGAGGCGCGCGGGATGTTTCCGAGCCGGATGCATCCGGCGGCGGGCGAGCATCGCGTGACCGGGACTCCGGTGAAGCTGTCCGCCACGCCGGGAGGCAGCCTGCGCCCGGCTCCGGCACTGGGCGCGGACACGGACGAGGTGCTGCGCCGGGTGCCGGACTAGGGGAACTCGGCGCAGATCAGGATGATCGAGCCGGTGAAGTCGGCGTCGTCGCCGCGAATCCGCACGCGCCAGGTGGTATCGCTGACGGGACGGCTTTCGAGCACGCGGGCGTCTTCGGTAATGACGAAGCCGCCGCTGATGAGCTTCCGCGAGCCGGCGCAACTCGCCGTGTAGTTTTGCTCAATCTGGTTGATCACCGTGAAGGTGTGGACGGTGCGCTGCCAGTTGATTCCGCCGCCTGCGGGACCGGCAGGGCCTTGTGGACCCGTGGCGCCCGTTGCACCCGTGGCTCCGGTCGCACCGGTCGGACCGGCGGGACCCGCAGGCCCCTGAGGACCCGTCGCGCCGGTTGCCCCGGCGGGCCCGGCAGGGCCTTGTGGACCTTGCGCCCCGTCCGCGCCGGTTGCGCCCGTGGGACCCGCAGGTCCCTGAGGGCCCGTTGCGCCGGTTGCCCCGGCGGGCCCGGCAGGGCCTTGTGGACCGATCGCGCCTGCGGGACCCGCAGGACCTTGTGCGCCGTCCGCGCCTGTGGCACCGGTCGGCCCGGCTGGACCCTGTGGACCGATCGCGCCTGCGGGACCCGCAGGTCCTTGTGGACCAATCGCGCCCGTCGGCCCCGCAGGACCCTGCGGGCCAATCGCACCTGGCGCACCGGCAGGACCCGCGGGCCCTTGAGGACCAATCGCACCTGTCGCACCGGCAGGGCCGGGAGGACCCTGTGCGCCGTCCGCACCTGTGGCACCGGTCGCACCCGCCGGCCCGGCTGGGCCTTGCGGACCGCTCGGACCGGCGGGACCCTGTGGGCCAATCGCCCCGGCGGGACCTGGCGCACCCGGCGGGCCAGTGCTGCCCGGCGGTCCGGGGGGACCAATGCTCCCAGGCGGTCCGGGGGGACCAATGCTGCCGGGCGGACCGGGGGGTCCGGTCGATCCGGGCGGACCCGTGAGTCCGGGAGCGCCCGCCGGGCCGGGCGGTCCTGCGGGGCCGGGCGGACCTGCCGGGCCGGGCGGGCCGGAAATGCCGGCCGATGCGGCGAGAATCGGGACCGAGACGGCCGTCGGAGCGGCGAAGCGGATCGTGTCCGGCATCGCCATGCGGACGGTTCCCATCTGCGAATCCGGCGTGACGTGCAGCGTCAGCATGAGCGTCAGCGAGTCGTCCCGAACCCAGCGCGCCGCGCGGCCGCGGTAGACCAGCCGGTAGACGCCAGGCGTGTCGGTTTCGCGGAGCTCAAAGTCCGCGCCGGACCATTCGCCGCCTCCGCCAAAGAGCATCGGAGCATTCGCCACGATGGATGTCCCCAACTGGAGGGAGAGGCGGAACTCGTCGCCGGGAACCATCGGCTCCCCCACATTGCGCTCCGCAACGAGGGAAACGATGAAGGGCGACGTCTGCCCGACGCGGAGGAAATGTGGCACCACACGCAAGGTAAACGCAGCTGGATCCGCTGCCGCCCAGCAGGAAGCCGCGGCGGCGAGAAGTGCCGCGAGCGCACGCACACTCGTCACAATTCCTACATCGGCGGCGCGTGGAAAAAACTACCCCGTTCCGAGCCGGATCGGCAAAGTGGGTTTAGTACGGTGGAAAACTTCGACTATTCCTTCAACTTCTCTGACATTGCCTGTGCCGAAATACTGCACTGGCGCGGCGAGATTTCGCGGAAAGCGCGCTGGCTAGGCGGCCGGACCGATCGTGACCGGCCAATAGTTGCCGTCAATCCGGCTGACGGGTTTCGAGCGGAGGATGCGCGATTCCGCCAGTGAAATCAGTTGTCTGGCTTCGCCGTAGGCTTCGGGGTAGAGAAAAAAGTCGTGCGTGCCCTCGTTGCGCGCCAGAACGGCTGCCTGCTCCGCGGTCACGTAGACCAGCCAGTGCGTGGCACCGCTCGGGAGCTTGTGCACTTCGTAGTTGAGCAGACCCTGCTTGCGGAACAGCCCGGCGTCCGGCGTTCCGGGGGCGTCGGTGAAGCCGTACACGCCGTTCGGGACGCGGCGGCGGGAGTATCCTTCCTGTTCGGTCGAGATCAGCCCGACTGCATTGGTCTGTCGAAGCGACTCGCGGGTGGTGGCGGTTGCTGCGGCGGTCATCGTGAAGATTTTCTCATATCGCCGCGACGGATTTCACGGCTCCAGCACCCGGAGAAACTCGCCGAGAATCCGCACCTGGCTATCGTCGGCGTCCGGGTCCAACTCCCAAGCCGGAAAGGCCTTGTTCAGCGGCTCCAGCCGGACACGGCGAGCGCTGACCTGGCCCTCGTCGTCAAAGATTCTGGCCGACCGGTAGACCTTCACCGTGTAGCGATTGGAGTAGTCGGAAAGGTTCTCGACAAGAACGCGTCGCCCTTCGCGGGAGCCCGCCGGCTGGTAACGGAACACGCAGAGGCTGCCGTCCGGAATGAGCGGCTCCATGGAGCGCCCCACCACCTGGGCAAGAAACATCTGGTCGTCGAGCGAGAGGTCATCGGGCACCTCGAGCCAATGCTCGGCGTGCGAGGCGAGCGCTTCCGGCGACATCGCGGCGCCCCAGCCCCCGGCAGCTGCCTGCAGCCCGATCACGGGCAGATGCGTCTCATAGCGCTGTACCGTGGCGGGGACATGCTGCCGGTAAAGGCGCATCAGGTCGCGGTCCAGGCGCGACAGCATGGTGGGCTCCGGGTCCGAGATGCGGACCGAGTGGGAAAGATCGGCCGTTGCCCAGGCAAAGAAGCGTTCCGGACCGAGCGTGGACAGGCGCTCCTCGAGCGTGGCTTCGAGCAGCACCAGCACCTCCAGGTCCTCTTCGGTGGCGATGTGGTGGAAGTCGCGCCGCAGCCGCAGCGCCGCCGCACCCTCCCGCGGATCCCACAGAATCACGCCCGCAGGCTGGACACCGCGCCCAGGCAGAGCAACTTCCACCAGCGCGAATCGCGCCGGGCGAAGCTCGATAGGGGCGGCAGCCGGGGCCATAGTAGCGTTATCGGTTGCGGCGAGGCGTGGTGCCGGAAAAAGGTTCGCTACAACGTAAACGGATAATACCCTTTTCGGGCCCGCACCTTCACGCCGGGATACTTGGTGACCTCGACGGTGATGCGGCGGAACTGCTTGCGGACGTCGGTCTCGCTGGGAATGTAGCGCAGGATGTACTGCGTGGTCACCTCGCCGGCGACGTTGGCAACGGCCTTGAACAGCCCGCTGGCAATCGCCGAGGCGTAGGCTCCGGAGCCGACCGTCAAGGAGAAGTTTCCCGCATCCTGCGGCTTGGACAGGTAGCCGCTGACATCGTTATACACGCCTTCGAGCGGATACTCGACGCGCCCGCCGGTCTCCTCGGCCAGCCGGATGAGCGTCTTTTCGCCGTCATTGGCGAAGCCGAACGCCTGCGTGGCGACGCAGTAGACGGTGACGAGGTTGCGCTGCGCGAGTTCGACCACCTCGTCCAGCGTCTTTTTCGAAGCATTGTCGTGACCGTCGCCGATGACGACGATGATGCGGCGGGGCTCGACCGGTTCCCCCTTGACGAGCGTGCGGCTGGTGCAGGCAATGTAGAGGGCGTCGTACAGTGCCGCGCCGCCGCCGGGCTTCATCTTGCGCACCTTGTCGAGCAGCTTTTCGGAATCCGTCGTGGTGTTGGCCAGCAGCTCGGCGTCGGTCGAATAACCGATGAGATAGCCGGAGTACTTGGCCTGTCCCGGCAGCAGCGTGAAGACAAGCTCTTCGACGGCTTCCTTGAACTTGTTCCAGTGCAGGCGGTTGGAGTTCGACTGGTCGACGAGGAAACCGACCACCACCGGCTGATTGCGTTCGCGCGAGAAGTAGCGGATCGACTGCGGCTTGCCTTCGTCGAAGATGCGGAAGTCTTCCTGGTCAAGGTCGCTGACAAAGCGGCCCTTTTCGTCGGTGACGGTGACCGGAACGATCACTTCCGTGGTGGTGACGGCGAGCGGATTGTCGGCTGCCCCGGTGGGCTGCTGAGCGCGGAGAGATCCCGCCGCAACTGCTGGAAGGAGAAAGAACTCGCGCCGTTTCATGGTCTAGCTCTGAGTATAGCGGTCCGCTTCTAGTGCGCCGAGAACTGCGGCTGCGGCGGATTCAGCTTGATTTCGATGGTCCGCTCTTCTTCGAGCAACTCATAGGTCTGGCCGAAGGTCTGGTAGCCCTTGGCAATCACCTGGACACGCACCTTTCCCTGCGGGATGGGAGGCAGGCGCGCGATGCCGTCCTGATTGGTGCGCACTTCCCAGTGCTTGAGAATCTTCTTGCCCAGCTTGGCAATCGAGCGGCCCTCGACGAAATCGAGCACGACGCTGGCGCGCTCGACGGGGCGGCCGCCAAGCGTCTTGACATCGACACGGAGGCGGGTGGTTTCGTCGTCGGCAACCAGAACGGCCGCGGCCAGGGCGGCGGAGGCCAGGATTCGAAACAGCATGACCGTATTATCTCCTACGATCGCTCGCAGAGGTCCCCGCCGAGGCGGTAGCGATTGGCGGCAATCCAACGGTAGACGCGGTCTCCAATGGGATCAAAGAAAGGCAGAAAGGCGAGCACCGGGACGATCAGCAGCCAGAGCAGGGGAAGGCGGAGACCGATGGCCTTGACGGCTGGCCAGTAGACGAGGCGGCGCGCGCCGTTCAGGACCACGATGCTGCCCTGGGCTTCCGGAGCGGGCTGCCAGCGCATGGCGCCGAGCCAGTCCAGCGCTTCGCCGATGCGGCGGGAGCGGCGGCAGAAGCGGCAGCGGGCATCATAGAGGACGGTCATCGCAGGCTTCTTGGATGCGCCACGGACGAGGCCGGGTGCGCGAGTTCTGCGCCGAACCTATGCGATCCTGCATCCTGAACAGAGATGACTCAGTTGCCTCGAGCGGCGGAGCTGCTGGCCCTGCCAAAGACCACGCAGCAGTACCGGTATTACGACTGGTTCGTTGTCACCTTTGTCACGGTGCTGCTGATTTCGAACATCATTGGCCCGAAGCTGGTGGCGCTGGGACCGGTTGCGGTGGGGCCCTGGACGGTGGGACCGTTCCTGATCGGCGCGGCGCAGTGTCTGTTTCCGTTTGCCTACATTTTCGGGGACGTCTTCACGGAGGTCTACGGTTATGCGGCGTCGAGGAAGGCGATCTGGAGCGGCTTCTTCGCCTCCGGCCTGATGGTGTTGTTTGTGCAGTTGGTGTTATGGCTGCCGCCGGCGCCGGGCTGGGAGAACCAGAAGGCGTTTGAGACGGTGTTGAGTTCCGTGCCGCGATTTGTGGTGGCGAGCCTGGTGGCGTACTGGTGCGGGGAGTTTGCCAATTCCTATGTCGTGGCGCGGATGAAGCTGGCGACCGACGGACGCTTCATGTGGCTGCGCTTTGTGGGCTCGACGGCGGCGGGGCAGGCGGTGGACTCCACCGTGTTCATGGTGATTGCCTTTGCCGGGGTGGAGAGCTGGGCGACGATCTTCAACCTGATTGTGTCGGGCTACGGCTTCAAGGTGATCTACGAAGCGGTAATGACGCCGGTGACCTATCGCGTGGTGAACTGGCTGAAGCGTGCCGAGGGCGTGGACGTGTACGACCGGGAGACGGACTTCAATCCCTTCCACGTGCTGGATGGGGGCAACGCCAAAAAATCTGCCGCCTAGCCGTCGCGTCGTGATACAAAGAGCCCGTTCGAACCATTTCCGGATGGGGGGAATATGGGCGCCTGGGCAATCACGCTGTTGGGCGGCATCGCACTTGCGGCGGTGTTCGGGGTGGGGCTGCTGGCCGTGTTTCGGGCGGTGTTGCGCCGCACTGCTTCCCGGCGCGCACCATTGGAGACGGCGGATCCGGCCCGATCGTTTGCGCGCCTGGGCCTCGCCACCCGGGAGCGGGCCTACGAAGAAGCGCAGCAGCTGAGGCGGAAGCTTGCGTCCGCCTATGGCCGTGCGGGCGTGGCGGCCGCTGGGGTGGCGGCGGTGGGGCTGACGCTGATCTACGTGGGGCAGGTTCGCGTGGCGTCCATTGTGGCGCTGACAGTCTATCTGCTGTGGCCGGTGCTGCTCTGCTGGCGGATGGCCGCCGGGGTGCGCGGTGGCAATTGGCGGCGCGCGGTGGCCGGCTACTTTCTCGCAATCGGACTGATGAGCGTGTTCCTGGTCGTCCGCAACGCGGAACTGCGCTTGCTGTCGCTGGTTGTGCTTTGGGTTGCCGTCAACGGCCTGCCGACGGGCCTGCTGTGGCTGTTTCTGAACCGGCGGCTGGCGCTGCTGGGCCCCACGTTGCTGCTGTTGGGCCTGATTCTGGCGGGGATCTCCTGGCGGTTTGCGCTGGCTGTGGCGGAGCATGATGACCTGCGCTCGACCATGGCATTTCTGCTGAGCGGGTTGGGTGTGGATTGGCGACTGACACTTCCGGCGGTAATCGGCATGGGGGTTCTGTTGGCGATTCCGCTGCTGCCGCTGGCGCTGCGGGGGATGGCGGGAGGGTGGGAGCGGCGCTGGTGGAGTGAGCAGTCCCTTGCCTTGGACACGATCTGGTTTCTGTTTCTCGCCGTGGCGGTGATTGTGGGCCTGTCCACGAACGATGCGAGCGCGCCGCGCGGAGCCGGGATGGTGGCGGGGGCGCAGGTGGTGTGGATGGGGCTGAGCCGTCTGTGGCTGGCCAAGCACGATGAGCCGGCAGAACAGCCGCGCCTGCTGGTTCTGCGCGTGTTTGCGCAGGATGAGAAGGCGCTGCCGCTGTTTGACGCCGTGACCAGCCTGTGGCGGATGTTGGGTCCGGTGGCATTTGTCGCGGCGGGAGATCTGGCGAGCCGCATTGTGCAACCGGCGACGGTATGGCGGTTTCTGTCCGGGCGTCTGCAGGACGGCTTCGTGTCGGATGTGAACAAGTTGGAAGCCCAGTTCGCGGCGGCGTCGCGGACGGTGGCGGACCGGGACGGGCGTTATCGCCTGACGGAGCTTTTCTGCTACGAGAACACTTGGGAGTCCACAGTCTCGCTGCTGGCGGCGCGGAGCGATGCAGTGCTGATGGATCTGCGCGGCGTCGAGCGGAGCAAGGGCGGCGTGCTTCGGGAAGTGGGTCTGGTGCTGGCGGCGGTGCCTGCCTCGCGTGTGGTGCTGGTTCTGGAGCAGGACTCGGCGGTGGTTCGGCAGGCGGAGAGCGAGGCATGGGCGGGTGTGCCTGCAGGGTCACCGAATGCGAATCGGGCGCCGCATGCACTGAGGCGCGTGGTGCTGCGGAACGAATCGGAGGCGGCGCGGGAAGAAGTCTGCCGTGCGGTTCTGGGTTGTTTGGGGAGTGAACCGGAGCAAGCGTCGGAGGCTGGGTGTGGCATGGGGGCCGGGCGATAGAATCGCGGACATGACTCGCCGGCAGTTTGCTGCTGCATCGCTCGCGACGCCGCTTTCAGTTGCGCAATCGCCTCTGGCGCGATCGCGAAAGCCGTTGAACATTCTCTGGATCTCGTGCGAGGACACTTCGCCGACGTATGGCTGTTACGGCGATCCGTATGCGGTGACGCCGAATCTGGACAAACTGGCGGCGGAGGGGACGCGCTACACGCACGCCTTTTCCGCGTATCCGGTGTGCGCGCCGTCGCGCTCGTCGATCATCACGGGGATGTATCCGGCGACGATTGGAAGCCACCACATGCGCTCGCTTGCGGTTCCGCCGCCGGAGGTGCGGTGTTTTCCGGAGTATCTGCGTGCGGCGGGTTACTACTGTACGAACAATGCCAAGACGGACTATAACTTCGAGGCGCCGTTGACGGCGTGGGACGAGAGTTCCAATCAGGCGCACTGGCGAAATCGGGAACGTGCGGACCAGCCGTTCTTTGCGGTGTTCAATCTTCTGACGACGCACGAATCGCAGTATCGAGACCCGTCGCAAGAGACGCAGCGGGCAGTGGAAAGACTGTCGTTCCGGCATGATCCGGCAAAGGCGCCGGTGCCTCCGTATTTTCCGGACACGCCCGTGGTGCGTCGCGATCTTGCCAACTACTACGACACGGTGTCGGCGATGGACCTGCAGGTGGCGGACCTGTTGAAGCAGTTGGACGAGGACGGGCTGCGGGACAACACGGTGGTCTTCCACTGGGGCGATCACGGGTGGGGGCTGCCGCGCGGGAAGCGCTGGCCGTATGATTCCGGCACGCGGGTGCCGCTGCTGGTACGGGGTCCGGGGATTTCGGCTGGCGAGGTGAACCACGACCTGGTGAGCCTGATGGACCTGGGTCCGACGGTGCTGTCGCTGGCGGGGCAGGCGATTCCGAAACAGATGCAGGGTGTTCCGTTCCTGGGTGGGGCGAAAGCGAAGGCGCGGGAATATGTGTTTTCGGCGCGGGACCGGATGGACGAAGCCTACGACATGATGCGAGCGGTGCGGGACCATCGATTCCGCTACATCCGGAACTATCAGCCGGGCAAGCCCTACGCGCAGCATATCGACTACATGGAATTGATGCCGACCATGCGGGAGATGCGGCGCGTGTACAAGGAGTCCCTGCTGAACGGACCGCACGGTTCCGGAGGCAAGCTGACAGCGGCGCAAGCGAAGTTCTTCGCGCCGGAGAAGCCGCGGGAGGAACTCTACGACAGCGTGGCGGACCCGCACGAGATTCAGAATCTGGCGGGCGACGCGCGGTTCGCGCAGGAGTTGGCGCGGTTGCGGGCAGTGCATGAGCAGTTCATGCGCGAGACTGGCGACCTGGGCGAAGTACCGGAGGCGGAACTGGTGGAGCGCATGCGCCCGGGCGGGAAGTGGCAAGTCACGGCGGAGCCTGTTGTGGCGCAGGCAGGGCGGACGGTGACGGCGCGCTGCGAGACAGCAGGGGCATCGATTGCGTACACGAAGGAAGCGGGCCCGAGGCCACGGTGGAAGCTGTATGCGGCTCCCGTGGAGGTGGAGCCGGGGCAGACGTTGCGCTTCGTCGCCTGCCGCATCGGGTACCGCAACAGTCCAGAAGTGCGCCTGAGCGCGGGATAGTCCCGCCCGATGTAGTCTGAATGCGGACCGGAACTTCAGACCGGTGAACCATTCTCAGGAGGATTGCGGAATGAACACGGATCAGATTCTCACGTTGATTCAGACCAAGGGCACGGAAGTGGCGCTTCAGGTTCTGGGCGCCATTGCACTGTATATCGTCGGGCGATGGCTGATCGGAGTGGCGGTCCGGTTAGTGCAGAGCGCGCTGACGAGACAGAAAGTGGATCCCACGGTTCTTCGGTTCCTTGGCAACACCATCGCCGTCGTGTTGAACATTGCGCTGGTGGTGGCGATTCTGGGCTACTTCGGCGTGCAGACGACGACGTTTGCTGCTTTGATCGCCGGGTTGGGTTTGGCGATCGGAACGGCGTGGGGCGGACTTTTGGCGAACTTTGCGGCCGGTGCGTTTCTCCTGGTGCTGCGTCCGTTCAAGGTGGGGGATTTCATCAGCGGCGGCGGTGTGATGGGCACCGTGGAAGAGATCGGACTATTTGTGACGACCGTCAACACGCTGGACAACGTGCACACCTATGTCGGCAACAATAAGCTGTTTTCGGATAACATCCAGAATTTCACGGCCAATCCCTTCCGGCGTGTGGATCTGGTGGCGCAGATTTCCGGCGATGCGAATGTGCGCGAGGTGATCTCACGGTTGAAGGATCGGCTGGCCGCCATTGCGAACGTCAAGACAGAGCCGGCGCCGGATGTGGAGATCCTGACGTTTACGCTGGCTGGTCCGGTGCTGGCGGTGCGTCCGTATTGCCATAACGACCATTACTGGCAGGTCTACTTTGATACGAATATGGCGATTCGCGAAGTGTGCGGCGACGCGGCGTTCCCGGCTCCGATGATGCCCCATCTGGTGAAGACGGTAGGTGCGGCTCAGGCGGCGGGAGCGTAAGGAGACCCGTTAGGCGTTCGGTTTGCGCGCGCCGACCTCCGCCTCGGCGCGCTGCACCATCGCACGCATCCAAGCCATGGTGTAGGCGACGGCGACCCGTGGGCCTCCGGCCATTTCCGGAAAGTGGTCGCCGATGATACTTCCATCAAAGCCTACTTCCTGGAGCACCTTCATCACCGAGTACATATCGAAGTAGCCGTTGTCGATAAACGTCTCGACAAAGTGCGGCAGGGGTGCGGACATGTTCCGAAAGTGCACCTTGAAGATCTTGCCCTGTGATCCCAAATGCCGTACGGCGGTGAGGACGTCGGCGCCCATCAACTCACCGCCTTCCAGCCAGGTGCCGACGCAGAAACAGACACCGACATTCTTTGAGTTTGCGATCTCGAGCGCGCGTTTGTAGCCTTCAAAGGTGCCGAAGATGCAGCGGGGAACACCGCCCAGCATGGGGACGGGCGGGTCATCCGGGTGGATGCCGATGAAGACATTCTCCTGCTCGGCGACGGGTGCGACCTGACGGATAAAGTACTCGTAGTTATCCCAGATTTCCTGTTCCGTGAACACTCTGCCGTGCGAGAGCGGGGTGTCGTAAACCTTGCCGGACCAATAGCCTTTCCCACCTTTTGCTAAGTCGAAGGCGCGGGCGGGTGAGGGTCCCCGTGTGGTTTCGCGATCCGTGGACCAAATCCCGTTCGCCATGTGGGCGTAAGTGTAATAGCGAAGGCCGAGTGCGTTGAGGTTTTTGATGTACTGCTTGACTTCCTCGATACGCTTGTCACGACCGGGAAGGTTGAGAGTAATCTCCTCGATATTGCGGTTTCCGGTGTGGCCGATATTCCAGACCTTCAGACCTGCCGCCTCCACGCGGTTCTTCAGCCGGCGCATGTTATCGAGGGTGGCATCCTTGGCTTCCACGTGAAGCTGAACATACTTGCAACCCAACTGATGCACGAAGCGCAAATCTTCGTCGGTAGGATTGGATCCCGCTTGCACGGTGACCTTGATGCCGGGACCCCACGGGCGGGCAGAGGAACCGGGCGCGGCGGCAGCGGAGAGTGCAGCAGCGCCGGCCATTGTTTGGGAGAAGGTTCTGCGGTCCATCGCGGTGGAGTATATCGAACTCCACCGCGAGGCTGTGCGAGAACGGAGTCAGCGAACCCGAGACGGAACCAGAGGCTGAGTGGCCTCCATGCCGGCGACTTCTTCCTCGGTCAGCTCAGAACCGGCCTCATGGTATTCGGTGT
>CAYNDS010000067.1:13382-19647 GCA_964395885.1 uncultured Solibacteraceae bacterium
CCTTCCAAAGGTCATAGTGCGCACCAAGAACATTCCGAGCGGCGAGCATGGCGGTCAGCATCGAATGGTCCTGGTTGTTGTAGCGATGCATCCCGTTGCGGCCGACCATCTGCAGGTTCGTGAGGTGGGCTTCCACGAATTCCCGCACGGTATCGACGGCGGCGCGATAGTGTTCATCGTAGACGGGGTAGGCCTTCTTGACCCGCACAACGGCAGCATCGATGAAGTCGTCGGGGTCGGCCAAGCCCAGCTGGATGAGTTCGCGACGGGCGAGGGCGATCAGCGACTGATCGTCGGCGTCCCAGACGGAGTCGCCTTCTGAGCAGAAGTACTCCAGACCGAGACAGGTAGTGGTGGGGTCGGGAACCATCTCCGGACTCCAACTCTTGTAGTTCTGGATACGGCCCACTTTGACGTCAGGATCGTGGATGTAGATCCAGTTGTCGTCGAAGACGTTGCGATCTTTGAGGATGACGGCAACGGTGAGGAAGTCGCGATAGCGGAGCGTGGCGGCGGCATCGCGAACGGCGGCGGGCGCGGCCGGCTCCAGCGCCTCGACGAACTGCTTCACCGGCATGCTGCTGATGACGTGAGACACGGGGATGGTCTCCGCTGCTGCCTGGATCGAGTGCACACGCCCGCCAGCATGGTGAATCCGATGCACGGGCGTGCGCATGCGGACTTCGGTTCCGCCCTCCTCCAGGATGTGCTGCACGCGTTCCCACATCATGCCGGGGCCGAGGCGTGGATACAGGAACTCGGTAATCAGCGTTTTGATTACCTGGTCCTTGGTTTCCTTTTGCTTCGGCTTAAGTGCATTCCAGACGAGCTGGACGAGAGATAAGTCCTTGATGCGCTGCGCGGCCCAATCAGACCGAATTTCGCGGCAGGACATCCCCCACACCTTCTCTGTATAGGTTCGAAAGAAGATGCTAAAGAGACGCCGGCCGAAGCGATTGGACACCCAGGTCTCAAAGTCATCTTCCGGCCGTACGGGCGCCACACGGGATCGCAGGTAGCTGACGCCACAGCGCGCGGATTCTAAGATGCCAAGTCCCAAGAGCGCGTTCATGGGTTCCAACGGATAGTGAAAGAAGCGTTTGCGATAGAAGATACGAGACGATCTCGGGCGGCTGAGCATGTCGTCGCCCAAGACTTCCTTCCACATTCGCTCCACCATGGAGACTTTGGTGAAGAAGCGATGACCGCCCATATCGAACAGATAGCCCTTATAGTTTGCGGTGCGCGCGATACCGCCGACAAAGTCTTCGGCCTCAAGAACGAGGCTTTGCTGCCCGCGCTTCCATAGCTCATAGGCTGCTGTAAGACCGGCCGGTCCGGCGCCGATGATGGCAATTGGCTCTGATAGCGTCGCAGTAGTACTCATGGTGATGCTCCTTCGGTCGCGGCTTCTGGTTAAGGAAGGTCCAAGCGGAATCCGCTAAGCCTTCCGGAATGCGAAAACGTGTTGTGTGGCTGAGGGGATAGCTGCCGGTTACGGAAGACGCCAATGGTTCCGTTCACGGGAGGCGTTCCGGCGGCGGAGTAGGTTCGCTCCAGGGTGAGTTGCGGGACGGCGTTGCTGGAGATGGACTCATGCGGGTCTCCTAGCGCGGCATAGTGAATGACGACGTACTCGATGGCGTAGCTGGTCAGGAAGTCTGCAAAGCGGCGCGGCTCAAAGAAATCAGCCGGGTAGCTTTCGGCGCGCAAGATATAGGCTGATGGCCTGTCGTTGCGGATTCGGTAGGCGAAGACGAATCCGCCGTTTCGTCGGGAGCAGAGAAGAATGCGGGAAGGGCGCTGGTCAGAGACGAAGGCTGCCGCTTCGCCCATGCCGGTACTTCCGACAACGGGCATGGAGAAGAACTGGAGGAGCACCGCCGCCGAGGCTGCGACGGCAAGTGCGAATCGTACGGGCGAAGACTGCCTGGTGCGACGGGCAAGAATCGCACACACGGCAAAGATCAGCGCGGGATAGAGATAAATCAGGTACCGGACGTCCCACGGCGGCAGAGCAAGCGGAAGTGCCGCAGCGGACACAAGCCAAGCGCCGATCAGTGCTTCTTGCTGAGGCAATGGCCGTGTTGCGGCTCGCAAGAGGAGAAGCGCGGAAGAGGCAAACGCCAGCAGAAGCACAGGTGCCGTGAAGTCGCGAGAAGCGGCTACGAAGTACGCCAGGGCATGATGGCTGACGCGATCCCAAAGCGAGGTGGGTTGCCACTCCGGGTTGCCGGTTGCCTGACCGAGACGCATGACCAGCGCGAGTGCGACAGACCCGGCGGTGGCGATGGCCACACCGGTCCAGAACGCGAAGCTTCGCAGCGCATCCCATCGCCGGCTGAGAAGGATGGCCATCGGCGGCACCAGGATGAGGAAGACGGCATTCTGCTTCGTCCAAACCGCCAGCGCGGCGATTGCGCCGAACCACCAGAGGCGATGCGGCTTACCTTGGCGCCAACCGGTGTGCCAGACCAGGAGCGCGCCGATCCCCAGAGCGAGTGAGGGCATCTCCAGCATCACGTCGGTGGAGACTCGCTGCACCGTCGGAAGTAAAAGGAGGGAACTGGAGGCGAATAGCGCGAGAAACGCCGAATCGAAGAGCGCGCGAGCGAGCAGGAACAGCAGCCAGAACACCGCAAACACGCTGACGGCGACAGCAGCACGCGCCGTCAGATGCGAGATCCCGAACAGCCGGTAGAGGACCGCCGTGAACGCGGGAAAGCCGGGGGGATGATACGGCATACTTACGGCGGGGTACCGCGCGAAGTAACGTTGTGTGTAAGTGATGGGGGAGTGCATCGCGCCATCACGAACAAGGTCGTGAATCAGGACTCCGTTCATCGCGTGGCGGAATGCGTCCGGGTCAGACGGCAGGGTGTCCGCAGCGCCCCGGACGCTTGCCAGCGCCAGAACGAGGGACAGTGCAAACGCGGCGAGGGAGGGAATCCACGCGCGTTGCCGCGCGGAGGACACTTCGAGCGCGACAGGTGCGGCAGACATCATTGCAGGTCCGTCTAGCGTCCGAGAGACGCGCGTCGAGATTTCAAAGCCACTGCGCTGCCCGCAGCGAACGATAAGCCGCTGTAGAGGAAATAGAGCAAGTGCAGAGGAACCGCCGCAATGCCGCCCAGCGTTCCCAACCGTCCGCACAAGAAGCGGTAGAAGCGAATGTTGAGCGTGACGACGAGTACGACCGTCACGGCCAGTAAGCTGATCATTGGCGTTACCGGCACCATGGACGCAAGATAGGCGGTACCCGCAACCAGATAGATGCCGTATAGCCAGCCCAGTGGACGCTTCCAGGGGCCGTGAGACGCGCCAACCCACTCGCGGGCAGCCAATCCGAGATAGCCGGCCGAGACAAGGAGGAGTGGCTCCCAGCGGTCAATGGCCCAGCTCATCAGTGCTAAGGCGATGATGGATGCGGTAATCGCCAGTGGCACGGAAGCACTTTCGCGGTGCTTTGCTTCGATGACCCAGTAGCTGCCCGTTGCAAGCAGCAGAATGGCCGCCGCCGGAGCAAGGAACTGCCCCCCGTACAATGCGGCACAGACTGCGGTCAGCAGAAGTAGCGCGGCAACGCCGAGGATACTGAGGCGCTGCGTCCATCGAACGTTCAGGTCATCCGGCATGCGCCCGGCGCGCAGGATCAGAAGCGTCCAGGGAATGCCGCGGTCGAAGACGTCCGTACGAACCATGGAGCGCATCGTCCAGCGCTTCCAGTGAGTGACCTGAATGGAAGGATCGATTGCCAGGACCGCGCCACGCTCATGGAGCCGGTAACCTAGCTCGATATCTTCGATGGCCGGTCGTTCATAACTGGCGTCGAAGCCATCGACTGAAAGGAATAACTCGCGTCGAATTGCACCGCAGCCGCTCCAGAAGGTAGTCGCGCGACGTGCGGCGTGTTGGTGCGTGTAATGGTGCAGGAGATTGCGGTATTGACTGAGAACACCCGGAGCGGCAGGCGAATGATCATAGGATCCGATTACTGCGTCCAGTGAGGAATCTTGTCGAAAGGCATTTTGGACACGTTCCAGTGTGTCGGAGTGTACACACACATCCGCATCGAGAAAGAGAACGACATCGGACTGGGCGTGTTTAGCGCCGAGGTTGCGCGCAACGCCGGGCCCGCGGCGTCCACCGGTGGACAGGACGACTGCACCGAAGTCCTGCGCAACTTTGGGCGTGTCGTCCGTGGAGCCATCGTCCACGACAATAAGTTCGGCCGGCTGTACGGATCCTTCGCGAATCGCTGCCAGACAGCGACGAAGATCCGCTGCTGCATTGTAAGCCGGAGTTACCACAGTGATAGTCAGAGAAGTGGCCATCGTGAAACTAGACTCAGGAGATCGAGTGAACGTTGGAAGGTTGAAGAGTCAAAACGTGACTCACGTGTGTGGCTTGGCACGGCGTTCGCGGAAGGGGGCGCAGGCGGTAATCTGAAAGCGCATGAAAGTTCGTTCGGCGACCCTGATTGCGGTGCTGGCCAGTGCGGCAGGCGGGGCGGCGTGGTGGTGGACGCAGTGGCGGGTGGACGCGGGTGAGATGCTGGCGAGACTTCCGCAGGAGCCCGCGGTCAGCGTAGTGCTGGATGTGGAAACCCTTCGACAGAGCGGTGTCTGGGACGCGTTCACCGGGTCATCCGGCGAAGAGGAGCCGGACTACCGTGCGTTTGCTGAAGCGATTCAATTTGACTACCGGCAGGATGTCGACCTTCTGGCCATGGCCTGGAACGGTGGCACGTTGCACGTGTTGGCGGCGGGCCGCTTCTCCTGGAGCGCCATCGAGAACTACGCGAAGGCGCAGGGAGGCTCCTGCGGCGAGAGTGTGTGCCGCTTCACGTTTCGCGAGAATCGCCAACTGACGTTGCGTTCGATTCAGCCGAAGCTCGTCGGCGTGAGCGTCGGGCCGGAAGCCTGGACGTTCGCCAGGCAGGCGGACGCCGTCCCTGTCAGCGATCCGGCGAAAGTGGTGATTCGTCCGGCACTGCTGCCCAATGCGCCCCTTGCCGCACAGCTGTTCCCCGGGGTGCAGTCGGTCACCTTGCGCGCGGCGGGCGATGGAGCCGGCGTGCGGTTCCAACTGGTGGCGGATGCGGTGAGCGCGGAGAAGGCGGAGGGTGTGAAGAGGATCTGGGATCAGTTGCGGAACGGGGACAAGCGTCTCGAAGGAATCACAATGGCGGTGCAGGGCACGCGTGTGGAAGCAGGGGTTCGTATGGAGACGGCGGCGTTGCTGTCGTGGTTGAGGGCGAAGGGCTAAGTGGCGGGCGTTCTGGTCGCAGGCAATATTGTGCTGGACACGGTGGCGCGTCCGGGGGACGACATCATTTGGGGCGGCACGCGCTGGATCGAATCGCTGGAGCAGCACCTTGGCGGAAATGCTGCGAACACCTCGTACACGACTGCGAAACTCGGCGTCGCGGCACGAATCCTGGCCTACGTGGGGCAGGATCCCTTCGGCGAGATGGCGGTGGCAAAGCTCAGCGAAGGCGGTGTCGACCTACGTTTCCTGGTCCGGTCCGCAACGGAGCCCACAGCGGCAAGCGTCGCGCTGATTGCGCGGGACGGACAGCGCGCCTTCCTGCACCGTCCCGGTGTGAGCCTGACGGGATTCTCTGAGCCGCCGTCGTTTACGGGTGCTTTGGTGGACGGAATGACGCACTTCCACCTGGCGAATCCGTTTGGGATGCTCGGAATCCGGCGGCATGCTCCGGAGATGCTGCGCAGAGCGAAGGAGGCTGGGCTTTGCGTGTCTCTCGACACGGCTTGGGATTCAAAGGGTGAGTGGAGCAAAGTGTTCGACCCGTGCCTGCCGTACCTGGACACTCTCTTCGTCAATGAGACGGAAGCGGACATGCTGACGCGGCACGGCTCACGGCTGGAGGCGCCATTGGTGGTCCGCAAGCTGGGTGCGTTGGGATGCGAGGTGAACGGCGTGCCTGTCCCCGGATTTCAGGTGGAGTGCATCGACACGACGGGGGCGGGCGACTGCTTTGCAGGTGCGTTCCTGGCGGCGACGATCCGCGGGGAGTCTCCAGTCGAGGCGGCACGCTTTGCCAATGCCGTCGGCGCGATGAATGTGACCCGTCTTGGCGGCGTGAGCGGGGTGGCAGACTACGAGGCGACGTGCGCCTGGATGCGGTCGAGGTGACGGAGTAACTCCTCTTGCGCAACGGAATCGAGCGTCGGCCCGGGCTGGCGGACGTGAGCGCTTTCGATGACTCCGCGCCGCTTGAGCAGCCACTTGTGCGTGGCGA
>CAYNDS010000068.1:0-9261 GCA_964395885.1 uncultured Solibacteraceae bacterium
GCCCTAGGTCCTCAAGTCGGGGAAACGCAAGTCGGGGCTGGGTGGACGCCAAGCTGTAATAGCGATCCACAACGTTCTGATTTATCTCCGCAGGGGCCTCCTGATTCACTCTCTGCAGTCTGTGCGCTGCGTACTGCAATCCGTCGAAACAAGCGAGCAGGCGACCACACAGATAAGCCGGCGAACGCTCGCCTTGGTCTAAGTCTGCACTCATGAGAGAACCTCCATTCTTCGACAACTCGTCATTCACCAAGAGCCGGATGAGTCCTGCCCGCACCGCATTAAGCTTTTGTGAGCCTTGCTCTGCCCGCATGCGGAGCAGGGCGGAGTTCAAGACGCTGAGACCAACAGGCTGACCGAGCAAGGCTCGCCTCTTCAGTTCCAACTCCACACCTGCCGGGGTTTCGGCCCGAGCCAAGCAGCCCATCAGTTGCCATTCCTTGGGGGGCGGCGCGAGGCCGCCCGTAAAACAGTCCACAATGCGCAGCCCAGCGAACCAGTTCGCCACATTGTCAAGGGCGCGGTCCAAAGACTCGTGAATCCATTGACAGACCTGCAAGCGGCCGCCATTGCCCTTCACCGCGACACAGAAGAACTCATTCGACTCCAACCCGCGCCAACCCTCAGCCTGGAGTTGTAGCAGTCGAGCCACTTGATCAGAGTCGGCGTCCTCTAGCAGCGTATTGGGACTCCATGCCGACGGCTGGCGAAGCCAGAAGAGGAAGCCCATGCCGTTTCGGTCGACCCGATGCGTACCCCGCGATGCCATCAGATGATTCAGGGCCATCACGTATGCTTGCGCGCGTCCTGGCGACACGGGACTATTGGCATTGTGGTCCCAGCCGTACGACTCGAAAGCCGGCTTATCGAACGACATTAGCGCAACGCCGGCCGGCTGCCCACCCAAGGACTCTGCGCCCTTGATCTTGTCGTGAGTTGGCGCGATTGGCCCGACCTTGCCAGATACCAGACACATGCCCGTGCCACCGGCTTCGTTCCGGACATTTAGTTTTTGCCTGTAATGCTCGTCCCAGAAGCTCCGCACCGCTGGCCGCTGGACGACCGGGCCATCCGGAGAGACGGCCAGCAGTATGCCGCCCGTCTCCTTCACCGGGAACTGCTCTCGGGCTCGCGACACCTCAACCGGTGAATTGTAAAAGCGGACGCAGGCCGCGAGCGCCGGATCATCGGTTTGGGCCGCTGCTCTCCGGAGGAGATCGACAAAAGCGAGATGCTTCGCTTCATGATCAGCCGCCTGGTCATCCTTCGTCCAAGGACCTAGGCCGAAGACATACTTCGCGTCGTCGAATGCGAGGAGAGGGTGTACACCTGAATTGCGATTCACTGGGCTTCGGGGCACCTCGGCCGGAAGCGCCCGAGTGAAACTCCTCTTCCCCATTTGTAAGGTCTCCTCGCGCCGTACCCAATTGAGAAACCGGCCGTCGGCGGAGATCACCAGCTCCAGCAGAACTGGCTTCGTTTCGAACGCCGGATGCTCGAGTTGATGACTAAGTTCACGGTCGGCGAACTCGGCTAGCGCCTGTATGAGCATGCCAAGACCTCCCTACCCAGTTCACTCGGCAGCGCCACCTCTGGCCGTGTGTCCAGTACCCCGGCTCGAAGAGCGGCAGAAAAGAAGATGGGACGGTTTCCATCGGGCCGGAAGAGTATGTCGTAGAGCATCATGCCGATGTCCACATCCACAGTTTTCAGCGGCACGTCCTGGTCTGTTGCGGGCTCAAAGTGCGCCGCGAACTCTCGGCACCCTAAGGAGGGTCTCTGAAAGCATTGCCCCTTTTCCACGCGGCGATTGAACATTGCCAGATACTTCGTCGAGTGATTGTCTTCCGTCGGTTCAAAAACGTGCGGATACGCCTCAATCACATAGGCAACGTCCCGCAATGCCAACGTATTCCGCGGCGTCGCTTCCTTTGATCCGGCGCCGACCATCATCGGCGAAAACCCTGCTGGGTGTTGCATCCAGCGCTTCAGGTCACCCGGCGAGATCTTGCTCTGTACCTCGTTGCGTCGGAATGATTGAAACACCACAGGCCTGAGGACACTGATCCGAGTGACCACCCACCGCATCTCCGGACGCCAGCAAATCGAATCGAGGATATTGCGTGCCGCCGAGGGCGTCATGCATTCATAGGACACACGTTCGACCTTGTTTTCCGGGCGAGTCCAACAGGCGAACTCACCATAGACCTTCACTCGCACTTTCGGAGCGCTGTCGCTGAACATTCTTTTGCCCCAAAGACTTTCGTCTTAAGCTATCGTTACCAAAACAGAATATCGCCTGACCCTTTTCCTGTCAAGGTTTAGTTTGCTAATCTGAGAGCTCTGCCGGCTCCATCCGTTGGAGTGGATTGAAACTTGGTCACGATAGCTTCGCGCCTTACTTGGATGGGGGCGGAAGCCCCCATCTAGAAAACCGTCTCATGGCCGTCGATCGAAATGCCCCAACGCTGGTCGTAAAAACCTTCCCGACAGATCCAAACCCCTTCGCGGATCTCTTCGATAGATCCAAGCCGCTTGGCTTCCGCGGCTTCCCACGGGGCAAGGTTCACCATGAACTGCTGAGCAGAGCGGAAGATCTCCAGGCTCACGCCCGGCGAAGAGCGCATCAATTGCATTAATCGCATCGCCTCATCGTCATAGGGAACCAGCACGGAGAGCCCGGAATCCTTAATCCACTCAACCGTGTCGGCGACGGTCTTGAACTTCGCTTCCCTTCGCTTCTCTTGGACGTTCATCCGATCGAGGTGATCTCCGCCACCGTAAAGCCGATCGAAGTACCGCCGCATCAACCCGGGATCAGCCCACTCCGTCAGACCATCGCGAAACAGGCTGGCAGTGATGTCCGCAGCTTGTTGGTAGACGCCAGTCGGCATGCCAGGTTCGTCGGGCACAAACACGACTAGACGTCCGCCGGGGCGTCCCAAAGTCTGCGTCAATCGTCCTTCGCGGTCACAACGCCCTGCCGCTTGAGCGATTGAGTCCAGCGGTCCGAGTGCCCGCCACACCACGGGAAAGTCCAAGTCGACGCCCGCCTCAACCAGTTGCGTCGCTACCACCAGGCATCGGCGGCCAGCCTTGGTCTCCTGCCGCACAAAAGCCAGAAGCTGACGCCGGTGTGCGGGGCACAGGTTCGTGGAAAGATGGACGACGTCGCGTCCGGCGCGTTCACAGTGTTCCGCCAGAGACCGCGCGTGTTTACGTGTGTTGACGATCGCCAGCACCTGCGGTTCGGACGATAACTCGATGGCCACATCCTGCCAAGCTATCGGATCGGACCGCCAGGAGGTGGTCACGCGACTCAGCGCAGAGAACAGGCCGGGCACGTCTGATGAGATCTCTTGCAGGGTTCCGGGGGCCCAGCGGGGGTCGCGGGGTGCAGTCACCTCGGGCGCTTCCAAGGCGGGCTGCGTGGCCGTAGAGAAGACGAAGGTGACACCCCAATGTTGGGCCAACCCGCTGACGACGGAGAGCGTTGCCGCCACGTACTCGCGAGGAAGAGTTTGTGCCTCGTCCAGAATTACGACCGATTGCGCAACGTTGTGCAGTCGCCGCAGATCGCGGGGATGGTTCGAGAACAGAGTCTCGAAAAAGCGTACGGACGTGGTCACTACTACTGGCGAATCCCAGTTCTCTGCTGCCGCGCGTCGAACCGGATTCTCATAGCGGTCGTCGTTGTATGGGCTACCTCCCAAGGCGGCAGAGTGATGCTCCAGCACTCCCTCGCCCAGCGCATCGCGATAGACAGCCGCGTTCTGCTCGATGATCGACAGATACGGGATTACCACAATCACCCTTCGAATCGCGGGAAACAAGGTTGCTCTTCGCAGGGCGAAGGCCATCGATGCCAGCGTTTTGCCACCGCCAGTCGGCACCGTAAGTGAGAACAAAGGACCCGCGCGCTCCGAACCAATCAGGCAGTCCGCCAATACCTCCGCCCGGGCCCGCTTTACTACGCCATCTTCCACATCCTTTGCTTTCCGTTCGATATGCATAAGCAGACGGGACAGCCGGTTCGCTGGGTCCAGAGGCTCGGGCGAAGGTCTACTCCGACCGGCGTGCTCGGCTGTATCGAGCCTGTCGGCGTCGACTAAACAACTCAGCAGCATCCGGCACTGCAGATCAAACTCTTCTGGAGTGGCCAAGTCCAGGGCGTACAGTAGCGGGTCGTCTGGGGCCAAGCACGCGAGCAGATCCGGACAGTCCTGGACAGCAACCTCCCACAACTGCTCCGCCTCCAGGCGGGCGCCGACGACTCGTTCCTTTAAGACCGACCTGTCTGGCATCCCTGCATGGTGGCCCGAGATCGCGAAGGCGGCATCCAAAGCCGAGTATCGACCGGCCAATGCAGCTCCGTAGATGGAATGTGGAGCTTTGGCGATCTCGCCACGAAGCATGCGCTGGAACTCGACCCGGTACTTGCCGAGGTCATGAAGTAATCCGACCGCTTTGGCTCGCTTTGCAAACTCGGGCCGTCGGCTCGCAGTGATTCCGAAACGTTGACATAGCTCTCCGGTCCCCACCAGATGGTCGGAAAGGCGCTGCCACGTTCGGCTCGGCCTCTCACCTCCACCTCCGCTCAGATCGGAGTGGGCCCAGTAGAGGGTAGGCGGATCAGATGAACTCTGTGCGGGTATACACCTAATTGGACTACGAATGTAAGCGCATGTCTACACCAAACCGTCAGAAATGTACAGTCGATGCGGCGTTGATGAAGAGCCAGCATTGCCTCGACTGATCGATGTGGGAAGTGTGGGGTAGAAGGCGCCGATCGAGACGGATTCGGTCCGTAGATGGACGATTGCACCGATCCCGCAAGGGGCCTGCCTAATCACGAGCCCTGTTGTTCACGAAGGGTAAGTTCCTCAATGCGGGCCACGCTGCGAATACAGACGTTGTAGAAGTGTTGGCCTTTGACACCCTGCCGTTCGGCGAGAGATGGTCACGATTACGTCGGGCTTCGCCGAGAGAGACGCCAGCATTGGCCAAGGCAAGAGCTGTTCCCAGCAGATCAAGACTCCAACCTTCTGATTCTCGACAGGAACAACCCCATATCCGAACGGCCGGAGCGGGACGCCGCGATCGTCGAACGGGTACCACATGCCAATGGGGACGGGGATCCGCTGGTCGAGGGTGAACTCGCTGGCACCGAGGCCGATGACAAGGTTACGGTAGGCCAGCAGGTTGCCAAGGTTGTCGGTGCTGGTTGGTGCGATTGCGCCGAGGATCAGCGTCTTTCGGCTCTTCTTCAGTGATTCAAGGCGGTCGGCGAAGAACAGATGGGATGTGCTGGTCCACGACGTCAAGTAGGCTTCTGGGAACACCAGGACGGACTCGGTAGAGGCTTCGGCCAGATCGATGGCGCGGGAGAGGCGCTCGAAGTCGGTGTCGTTCGGGTCTTGGATCGGGTCCACCGATTTCCAGCCGACCAGTGGCGACGGAGGGACGTACACCAGGTTCGCTGTTGCCGAGGTGATCGCGAAGGCGGCGACCGCCGGCTTTGGCCAGCGCAGCAGAAGCGCCGGCAGCGCGATGAGGATGAGCGCCCCTAAAATGCCGAATCCGGGGAGCCACCAGCCGGCTGCGGCGACCGGGTTCGCGACGGCGATGACACCGAGAGGCGGGACGATTGTGACGATCGCGGCGAGGGGCGCTCGCCAGAGTGCGGCTCGACGGTCCGTTGTCCAGCACAGAGATTGCGGCAGGGCGAGGAGGCCGCAACAGCCAAGCCACAAAGCGAGTCGCTGAACGAGTAGTGGGAGGAATGGCTCGGCGCACTCGACTACGAGCCAGGTCGCCGAGAGGTAGTAGACCCAAGTCGTCGCAAACGCGGCCGCTCGAGACCGCTGGGCGAGCCACACGACCGGCATCAAGCCCGTCAGCGCAAGTGCAATCGGGTGGGCGGTCAGGACCAGCGTCAGACCGCATCCGCCGGACAGCAGCAGCCCCAGCCAGCAGTTCATCGCCAGACCAGTAGGGGTTGCGAGCGGCGGCGGACTTGGGCGGTCGAGATCGGGCCGAAGTAGCGGCTGTCGAAGCTGCGGTCGCTGTAGCTGGAGATCACCCACAGCTCATCGTTCGCAGCTCGGTACAGTCCGGCGGGCCAAGCGTTCATCGGGCGGCCCTTCGTGTCAGTGGCTCTCGGCTTGGAACCGTGCAGCATCGAACCGTTCACCTCAACGCCGCGGTCAGTTACGCGAACCAAGTCGCCTTCCTTCGCGACCACCGGCTTCATCAGCGCGGTCGCACCGTCCGGGCAGTCTCCTGCGTCCCGATATCCGCGCTCGATCGCCAACGAGGCGAACGGTTCGGCTGGGCAGAACTCGACCAACGGCGCTGCCGGGTCGTCCGTCGCTCGATAAAGCCCGATCGGTAATGAGGGCGTCAGGTTCAGCCGCACGTCAAGAGTCCCGAGCAGCAGGAACGGCGTGACCATCGCGAACGCCGTAGTCCGTGCGACCACCCTAAACCGGCCAGCTTGCATCACGGCCCGCGCCCTCCTCTTCTGTGGGCTGTACTTCTTCGCGTCGCGACGGCGCGATCACATGGCAGGTCCGCACCTGGACTTCGTGAACAGTCCGCGCAACACCATCGGCAGGTGTGAACTTCCGCTGCTGCAGGCTGCCTTCCACGAACACGTTGTCACCCTGCTCGTAATTGGAAGCGATGTCGGCCAGGTCGTTGTAGAACACAAGGCTGTGCCAGTTCGTATGCTGCTGCGGCTTGCCGTCCTTATCGGTGTAGCGCTGCGTCTCGCCCATGCGCGCGTTGGCCACCTTCGTGCCGCTTGCCAGAAACCGCACCTCAGGCTTCGCCGCCAGGTAGCCGGCCAGCTCAATTCGATTCTTCTGCATGGAACCTCCGTAGTTCTTCGAGGAAGCCCTGCTCTAGTGGGCTTTCGGGTTGGTCAGGGATCGGCTCGGCGGGGTCCAAACCGTCGGGCAGATGGGCGATCGGCGGCTGCGGCTTCGACGGCGGGGCAATCGCCGCGCGGCGCGCCAACTCGCGGTCCGCAAAGTAGAGCATCTGCGTGCCGAGGATCGGATAGTGCCCGGACACGAAGATCAGCATGTCCCCCGGCGCCGTGATCACGTCGCCCGTCGGCGTGGCCTTCTTCTCCGGCGGGCGAAGGCGCATGATCTCGTCGGGCGTCATCAGCGGTCGCTCGACGTGGTCGACACTCGCGTTCACGTGCGACATCACCGGCGAGAACCGCGAGCCGGAGAAGTTGAAGCTGGCCTTCTGCACCGTCGCGGTGCCCGTCATTTTGGACAGCAGTTCAGCGGTCTCCATCTGGTTCGGCGCGAAGGCGATCCGAACATGGCAATTCGACACGATGCTCTCGTTCTGCCCGTATGCGTCGACGATCTGCCGAATGTCCTGCGTGATCAGGTAGGCCTTCAGCCCATAGCCCGCCATGTACGAAAGCGCGTCGGCAAAGATCTCCATGCGGTTCAGGCTGGGGAACTCGTCAATGAGGAACAGCAGCCGATGCCGATTCCGTTTCTGCTGGGAGCCGGCGAAGGCCATCTGCTCCGTCAGGCGATTTACGGTCATCGTGAACATCAGCCGGATCAGCCGCCGCAAGCGAATCTTGTCGGACGGCGGCACGACCAGGTAGAGCGACACTGGCCGCGCGTGATTCACCAGGTCGTCGATGCGAAAGTCACTCGATGCGGTGTTGCGCGCAACGAGTGGGTCGCTGTACAGCGCGAGTGCAGTCTTCGCCGTCGACAGCACGCCCGACAATTCCTTGCTCTCCTTGTCGAGCATCTCCTGCGCCTTCTCCGACACCACCGGATGCGTGCTGGCGCGATGACCCGCCGCCGTGTACCAGCCATGCTGCAGCCCCGGATCGTGCGGGTATCCGAGCATCTCGCTCAGCGTGTCGCGAAACTCGATGCCGGGTCGAGTGAACAGACCCGCCAGATCGGCAAGGCACGCAGTCCGACCCTCCGCCGCCGCGCTGTAGCAGGCGTGCAGAATCATGCCTGTCGTCAGTGAAGCGGCGCTGTCCTCCCAATGGCGCTCCATCGGCGAGTCCTCGCCACTGCGGATGATCATGTCGGCGATGTTCTGGGCGTCCGAGACGTCACGCGCCGTGAACAGGCGAACCTCCGCTAGCGGATTGAAGCGGCAAGAGCCGTGCGCCTCGACCGGTGAGAACTTGAAGCAGACGTGGCCACTCGTCGCGCGAAAGCCCGCGGTCTTTGCCCAGTTCTCGCCCTTGATGTCGTAGATGACGGCGCTCTCGCTCCAGGCCAGCAGCGTGGGAATGACCAGGCCGACACCTTTGCCGCTGCGAGTGGGCGCGAAGGCGAGTACGTGCTCCGGCCCATCGTTCCGCAGATAATGGAGCCGCTTCGCCGAGACGTCGTACCAGCCGCCCACATAGACTCCGCGCTTGGTCGTGGTCAGGCCAGTCGCCCGAACATCAACCGACGACGCCCACCGTGCGGAGCCGTGCAGGTCCTCCGCGTTCTCCGACAGCCGCCGCGCCCGCCGGTTGGTGATCGCAAAGAACACCAGCATCGACAACACTGCTCCGCCGAGCACGATCATCTCGCCCTCAAACAGCGGCTGTCGCACGGCGATGTCGCGGCTGGTGCAGTTGCGCAGGCCCCACACGGTCCACGCGAACGGCTGATACAGCGGCGTCCTGTCCCAGTGCGCCAGCGGGCGGCCCAATGCTGGCTGATAGTGGAATCGCGCCGCGATGTACTGCGAAGCGGCAAAGTTGAACGCCACCAGCGTGGCGAGTCCCAAGCCGGTGGCGCGCCAGTTGTAACCGAACGGGAAGCCGCCCGGGTCGCGGGGCGTCCGGTAGAGCTGAGCCCGGTCCGTCATCGCGCCAGTTCAGGCGTGCGAGCACGATCTCGCAACTCCCGCACGCTGCCCTGCTGATTCGCGTAGGAGATGATGGCGCGTTCGCCCGATTGCGGAGCGGCGTTGAGCAACTGCTTCGGATGGGCTACGGCGGATCGCGACGACAGACGCTGCACCACGTGCTGGTCCGTCTCGCCAATAATCTCGCCGCGGTAGGTGCCACTGTTCGTCTCGGCCACATAGGTCTTCGCGTCAGGACCGAGCGACGCCGCAGCCAGCTGCTTCGCCGCGTCCAGGGCGGCCACGGGCACCAGCTTCGCCTGATCCTTGTTCAACCCTCGATCAAGGTCGAGCAGATAGTCGGACGCGGCAGACGCATCATGCGCTGCACGGAAGATCTCGTGCTTGCCCTCCTGG
>CAYNDS010000068.1:9271-19643 GCA_964395885.1 uncultured Solibacteraceae bacterium
CGGCGTTCCGTGTCGGGTCATGCGGGATGCCCAACTCGGCGGCGAGGAAGACGCTGGCCAACTCGGCCCGCAGTTCCTCCCGCGCATAGCTCTCATCACCGAACGACTTGGACTCGCGCAGGGTCTGCCGGTCGAGCCGGTGCGGTGCACCGGTCCAGTGGGCCAGCTCATGGAGCGCGGTGCCGTAGTACGCGCCTGCGTTGTCGAAGCGGTCCTTCGCCGGAAGGTGGATGGCGTCGGCCCGGCGATCGTAGAAGGCTCGGCTGGTTTGGTCGTGCGCGATACTCGCACCGGAGTTGGTGAGAATGCGCTCGCCGCTCTGCTCGGCTTCGAAAGGCGTGCGTGCCGGCCGAGTATCGGCGGGTATGCCATCGATCTGCTTGGCGTTGAAGACGGTGTAGATGCGATGGATGAGCCGGCGGTCGGGACGCTCCTCGTCGCCTTGCTGGTTAGCGTCGCGATCGCGTTCGGGCGGAGTGCCGTAGCTCTTGGACGCAGGCTCCCAGTACTCGATGTGCGTACCCTTCTCACCCTTGCGGACTTGCCAGTCGTTGGCGGCCGCCTGCTTGTAGGTGAGCCAGCGCGAATCGTCGAAGCCTTTCTCCAGGCCGACGCCCAGCAAGTGGACGGCGTTGCCGCCGCGGTAGGCGCGCCCGGTGGTCGGGTTCATCGGCATGCCGCCGCCCGAGAGCCAGGGCTTCTGCCACGGAGCAACGCCCTCTTCGAGCAGCTTGACGATGTGGTCGGTGACTTCCTGCCGGTGATCGCGCCGGGCAGTGTCGGCGGGCTTGGGCTCGGCTGCGGAGGTCACTGGGCGTCCTCCTCAGCGTCGAGCGGTTCGGGTGTTTCTTCCTCGAAGCCGGAACCGTCGAGCGGCTCCGCACCGAGGTCATCGAAGTTCAGTTGGGTGGGGTTGGGTTCCACGAGTCCTCCGGGTGGCGCGAGTTGCGCCTACCCGGTAGGTCTCAGATACCGCCGAGCGGGACAGGCCAACGATGGCTGGCTTCACGGGAAGGGACCTGGTGGGGGTGCCCCGCTACCGCCGTGCCAACGCTGGCCGCGATCGCACAAAAGATCTGCGAGAAAAGCATTGCAAGTCGCAGCTAAATGGTATATCTCTTTCCCTAGGTACAGTGCCACACTTTGGCGATGTTCCAGCCAATTTGCCCGGTAGGAGGATGATGAGAGTGTTGAGTTCTGAAGCGCTTCGCATCTCCGTGATTGGAATGTTTCTGGCGGCCGTGACCACGCCTGTTCATGGGGCTCCAAGTCCGCAGGACGACACCAAGAATGCTACTCCGATCGTGTCTGGCAAAAGAGCGAGGTGTTCGTGCTCAAATGGAGAGCAGCTCGGTCAGTGCTGGGTGGCCAATGCTCCGATAGTTTGCCCTGCCGGTTGCTCCCCCACGGCTGGCGACGGGACCTCCGACGACGCTTGCCAACCCCTGGCGTCGGAATGCTCTAAATCCCCGAAAATTTCCCAGTGCTCGGAGCGAATCGAGAATGGCCTATATCGATTACGGCTTCCCGGGGTAAAGCTCGACAACGGGCAGGTTGTTTGCCTAAATAGCCGAACACAGGATCCTCATCGCCGACTGCAACAGCTTGACTGCAGAGACGTGGATGAGTCCTTTTTCCTTCTTGACGAGCGGGATGCTCAGGGATGTTACAGAATGAAGTCACCGCTGGCCAGCTCCAACACGGTTATTGGGATCCTCACTGATGGGGATAAAACGTTTGTCGCCGAGCTCGGGACTAAGGCTAATTGCCAGGCCGGGGCTGACCAGTACCACTGGAATCTCGTGCCAGTTCAAACACCTTCTGGGAAGCGCTTTCAGATTCAGAACAAGCTGACTGGCCTTTGCATCGACGCAGACGACAACACGAGACGCGGTGGGGGAAAGGTTCAGCCACTAGATTGCCGGAATGTTCCCAATCAGTTGTTTGAATTGGAGCGGATCAGATAGCGATATTTTTGATGGCTGACCATGCTCGCGACGAGTGAAGGCGCTGTTTTTCAACGCATAGTTTCGACCATCGTCGGCATTCTATGGCGACAATCTTGAGGATCAGAATCTGCGGCCAACGTTACAGCGATCTGAACACAGACCGATGAGCCAGCGCACAATCAAGGGTAACCCTTGAAAATTTGAGGGGCGGGCGTTCCTGGGATTCATTACAGTCGGCCAAGACCGAAGCGTTCCGACGCCATGGTTCGCGTGGCTCTGGCCGGTTCAAGTCCTGGAGTTGAAGTCCATCTCATAGGCCCAATCGCAGCTAGCCCAGGTTGGACTCGGCGGAGTCCGATTCCGCGAGTGCACACCTCCGCCGCATGCCGCCGCACTCCCGCCCGAATGTAGTCCCGAGTCATCCCCAACGCCGACCCGTCCGCCCGCACGCCACGCAGCGCCACATGCACATGCGGATGCTCCGTGTTGAAGTGAGCCACCCCCACCCACTCCAGCTTCGTCCCGAGGTCCCGCTCCATCCGCGCCATCACCTCGCGCGTCATCCGCTGCAAGTCGAGCTGCGCGCCGAACTCGGGCGATAGGATCAGCTTCCACAGCCTCGGGTCGCCCGCCTTCTGCCACTCCGCCAGCGTCTCCGCCGGAGCAAGCTTTTCGCCTGCTGATCCGAAGCCCGCCTCCCGATGATTGCCCGTCACCGTCTCCCGCGCGATGTAGCGACCGTGCGCCCGCCACTGCCCGCGCACCTTGTTCGCGCTGTAGGTGATCCGCACCGCGCACCGCTGATTCCGGGACCCGGAGCCGCCGCCATTCGCCGCCCCGGCCGGTGTCGGTTTGCGCCGCGACTGCCTCGCATAGCGCAGCACCGTCGTCAGCGCCTTCGACCACGCCGCCGCCTCACCCCCGCGCGGCTTCGGTTTCGCCGGACGCAACCGGAACGGCGGCTCGTCGATCCGCCCGGCCCGCGACTTCGCACTACTCGCCTTCGACACGGCGCATCAACTCCGTCATCGCCATCTCGGACTCGCCCGTCAACCCCATGCCGACGCTCTTCAGGAATCGCTCGTACCGAACCTTGCCGCGAGCCACCGCCTGGTCATGCGACTCGCGCGGCACCTCGGCCACGTGTGTCAGCAGCATCTTCACGAGCGCATCGACGAAGGCGAACTCGGCTTGCTGGCGGAGACGGATGCTGCGCAGCTCGCGCGCGACGCGGTCGAGGCTGGCCGTGATGCGGCGCTCGGCCTCGTCCATGGCGGAGTCGCCGTGCGTCAGCTTGTGCTGAATGGCGGCGCGGATGAAGGCGCTCGGGTTGCGGTAGCCGTCGCGCTGCGCCTGGGTGGCGACCTGGTCGGCGCAGTCGCGCTCCAGGTAGATGCTGCGGCGGACGGCTCGGGCGTTGGGACGCTTCACACTCCGTTCGGCGCGAGAGAGGCTGTCCGGGACACGCGCACACAAAGTGGTGCACGATTCGGAAAAGATCACATCGGCTAAGTGCTGGCGGCGGCGGGACGAAACGATGGGAAAGCGGTGAGTGGTGTGATCTTCCTTTATGTTCCACTACCCATCGTTTCGGGCTTCTGCGGTGTTGCCGCCGGACCACGCCTGAGACTTTGGCGGGACTTTCCGAGACATTCTGAGACTCCGCAGCCGGCGCGGCCTCGATGCGGGACTTCCTGAAACTTTTCGCGAAATCTTCGAAACTCGCCTTGTCCCGAACGCCGCCGCCCACGCCCTACCCAGTGGAGAGCGAATTGGAGCGCAAAGCAACGGGCACGCGACTGGATCTGAGCCGCCTCCGCGCACGGGCCGGAGAGAAGCCGCGGACAAAGTTCGGGCAAATCCGGCAGGCCTGGCCGGAGATCAAGATCCTGATCGCCGCTGGGCACAGCCTGAAGGACATCTGCACTTGGCTGAACGAAATCGGCGTCGAGATCGGCTATGGCCGCCTGTCGGACTACCTCAGCCAACTGAAGCGCGCCGAACATGCGCCACCGACCGCCAAACGACGTAGCCCGACTGAGCCGGTGCCCGTTCCTCTGACACCCGCTGCCGGCGAGCCGCTCACCAATCTTCGTGAGCGCGAGGAGCAGCGCCCCGGCTTCCATTACAACTCCGAACCCGACCCCAAGAAGCTGATCTAAAGGGAGCACCGATGCCGAAACCCGCGACACCCACCGGCGCCATCCATGTGACCCTGCAAGGCAAGGGCGGAGTGGGCAAGAGCCTGGCCGCCGCCATCCTGGCCCAGTTCCTGCGCGATGCCGGGCGCACCGTGCGCTGCATCGACACCGATCCGGTGAACCGCACCTTGGCCCAGTACAGCGCGCTCGCCGCCGACCGGCTGCACCTGCGAGACGAACACAACCGCATCGAACAGCGCGCCTTCGACAACCTGATGGACCGCTTCCTGGCCGAAGAGGAGGCGACCTTCGTGGTCGACAACGGCGCGTCCACGTTCCTGCCGCTCTGGCACTACCTGCTGGAGAACAACGCCCTGGCCTACCTGCGCGAGCGCGGCCGCCGCGTCCTCGTCCACACGGTGATCACAGGCGGGCAAGCGTTGCTGGACACGCTGAACGGCTTTCATGAGCTGGCCCAGACCAGCCAGGACCGCAGCATCGTCGTGTGGGTGAACGAGTACTTTGGGCGGGTGGAGGCCGAAGGCAAGAAGTTCTCCGAAATGGCCGCCTATCGCGAGAACGCCGACAAGGTGTGTGGCGCGGTGGTGTTTCAGAAGCGCAACCAGGACACGTTCGGGCGAGACGTGGAGGAGATGATCGCGGCGAAGCAGACGTTTCGGGAGGCGATCGAGGACGGGCGGATGTCGATCATGGCAAAGCAGCGGCTGCAGATCGTGCAGCGCGACTTGTTCGAGCAGTTGGCGGCGGTGCCGTTCTGATGGCGGACGCGGAGATTGATTGGAAGAAGCTGGCGGCGGAGGTTAGCGCTCGGCATGGGATGCGGGTGGATGCGGATGACCCGATGATGGCGGTCGTGACGCTGAATCGGTTGGTGTTTGAGGCGTGCGTGGAGCGGGCGGTTGAGCAGTTGCGGGCCAGCGTTACGGAGATCGAGCAGTCGGCGGCGAAAATGCAGGTGCGGGCAGGCGTGCTGCTGGCTCAGGAGTTGCGCGCTTTTTTGGCTGAGAGGGATACGTCGGCGCCACCGAGAAGACCGGCGGCGAGTGATCGGACTAGTTTGGACCGCGTTCGCTGGCTGCTCATCGGTTTTTTCGTGGGCGGGTCCTCTGCGGTAGTCGCTCTTGCGTTCGTCGGCCACTTTCGGTAGACCTTGCTCATGCGCGCCTTCCTGTTCTGGTTTGCGATCCTCGGCCCTAAGACGCGATTACTGTTTGTCGGCCTACTGGCCGTTCTCCTCTTCGCAGTCACAAGAGCGTGGAGCGTTCCGGTCTCCGGCGAGTCCAACTTCCGAATCGCCGACCATACGGCCACTGTCCTGTGAGGCGACTTGGCCGGCACGAACTGCCGAAAACAGGTCATGGCTGGCGTCAGAACGTAACCCTGACCCGCGCTTGGCTATGGATGGAGTGGATCTTCACCTCCTTATCCAGCTATTAAAATTTGGAATGAAGGAGCTTACATTTTCGACTTGAACGG
Organism: uncultured Solibacteraceae bacterium; assembly: GCA_964395885.1. Lineage (GTDB taxonomy): Bacteria > Acidobacteriota > Terriglobia > Bryobacterales > Bryobacteraceae > JAPKYZ01. Next base: position 14,859 of record CAYNDS010000068.1, read on the forward strand.
AGTCGGTTTTTCTCTTACCTTCAGTGTGTAATGTCGCACACCTTCAGGTGCATATCTCTGAATTGTTTCGCGCTCTTTACCGCGCTTGCTCAGACCCCGCGGGTCGCCCCAGAAAATCTGCACGAACGCGTCTATCTCATTGTGCCGATGACGGGTGCGGGCACATACTTGGACCCTCGCCGGCCTGCTTTGCTACCGAGCCCGCCGGAAGCGGCTGCACTCGACAGCGCTCGCGTGAGCGTGGGCGGAGAGGGCACCACTCGTCGGAGTGGCATTCTCGGATACGGGTACCAAGTGAGCGACGACGGCTCGACGGCCTTGGTCGAGGTGGCGCTTTCGGACCGGGCAGCGATTGCGGCACTGCTGCAATCCACGGCTGCTCGAGCACTCGGGCAACAACTTCGATCATTCACGAAGGGCGCCGGCAATCGAGCAGAAATGCTTGCTGAGTTCCGTAAATTAAAGAAAGATTTCGATCCGGAAACTCTGAAGGTGGTGGTGCCGTGACCGCACGCCTGGCCCTAGTCCTTGCGTTTCCTGTTCTAACTTGGGCGCAGCCGCAGTCGTTGCAGTCTCCGTATTTCAACTGGATGGGAGCCGATTGTAATCACTCGCATTACGGTCTCAACGGATCCGCCTCTTGGTCACCTGGGTACCCTCATGAATGTGCGCATGGCGGGATGATCTTCTCTTCAGCCGGACATTGGCACCAGAACGTTCAGTTCTCGCTGCCGCCCGGGGTCTCCGAGCAGCTAGTCTTCACCCAAACGTCGAACTGGAGTACGCCACCGGGGAGTGTCGTGCATTATCACCGCGCGACGTGGGACGCGAACCTGTGGACGAACGCAGGAACGTTCTACGCAGTCGAACTCAGTGGCTCTAGCCTCCGCGTCTACAAGCGGCGGAATGGCACCACGTCGATTCTCTTGGACGTAAGTCACGGTTGCAGCGTGAATTTGAGCGTGCCCCGGCTGACGTCGATGGCTCGGTCCACCGGAGCGTACCCCGGCGTTACCGCCTGGCTGTTTACCGACAGCCAGCCAGGGCAAGGTAACGGCTGCAGCATGCGCTGGCACGTGACCGATACGGACCTCACGAGCGGCTTTGCTGGGGTCGGAATCGCAAACGGAACTAACTTGCGGTGGGTTCAGTACGCGGATCCCGATAAGGTTGCGCCTCCGACGCCGCCTTCCCCGCAGGTCGTGCTCACCCGATATCACAATGGAGTGCATCTGGCCCCGAACCCCACCTACGCGGCGAACGCAGACAATGCGGGCGGCTCTGGATTTCGCACGTATGAGTTCTTCCGCAATGGCATTCTGCTGGGCGCACATACGAACTGGTGGTGGGACCCGACCATCGATGCCGCTACGAACTACACGTATCAGGTCCGCGTCGTTGACCTTCACGGCAATGCGAGTCCGCTGCTTGCACTTTCCGCACCGCCTGCGCCGAATGTCGCTCCCACGAATCCGCGGCGTGTGGGCATTCACCCGATGGGAAGCTACTGGGGCGCTCACGGGGAGCAGATTGATCTGCTGAGCGGCAACCTGAACGTCACGCTTCCATTGCTCAATGCGGCAGGGCGGAACGGCACAAACATTCCCGTGTCCTTGGCCTACAACTCGCAGTTGATGACCCACTTCGGTGGTGTCACTTCATTGCTGGCGGATGACGTCGGTTTCGGGCTGGGCTGGCGGTTGCAAGTTGGCTCCGTGGTTCCGGTTTGGTTGGCCGGCCAGATTAACCACTACGTCTACACAGACGCCACGGGAGCGGAGTATCGGCTCGACGCCCGGGAAGGCGATGCGTGGACACAGTCTACAGTCGCCGGCAAGGTCTGGTTCCACAGCGTCTCGAACCGCCTCCACCTGCCCAATGGATCGTTCTTCCAGATGGGCTGCGTCAGCGGCGCTTCCGAAGCGGACACCGGAACGCGATACCCGACGCTGTTCCAGGATGCGAACGGCAACCAGATCGTCTTCCGATATGCACCCGCGGTGGGAAGCGCGCAACCGAACACCAGTTCCCGCTTAACGGAGGTGGAAGATGTCCGAGCGGTGGAACAGGCGGGCGGCGTGTTCCGAACCTATCAGCTGACTTACAACAATGACTCGATTCCGCACTTAACTTCGATTACGAACACGATCAGCACGGGTGAGGCGTACACCTTTACTTACTCTCAGCAAAGCGTCGTTTCCCCGTTCAACGGGACTAACCTGGGTACCCGCACGGTGCTCCGGAACGCGACGCTCACTCAGCAGAATATCGGTCACGGCTTCGACTACGCCGCTTCCGGCGCGATGTCCCTTCTCCGCCAGCCATATGGTGCCGAGACGCTGTATCAGCACAGTATTTTCACGTTTAGCGATGGGCAGTCCGGCCAGCGCAGCGTGCAAGGCGTGACGCTACGGCAGCTCCGAACCGTGGCAGGAGGGCCGCTGGTCGACTATCCGTTCGCTCGCCCAGCGTTTACGGATCTGACCCGCTTCATGCATTACTCGGTGAGCCTGACCGATCCAAGTGGCGTCGGGCATACAACCTGGGACTTCTCTCAGGCGGCCGATTGGACGAGGGGGCTGGAGGTGACGAAGGTGGTCCGGCCCACCAGCGCAGCGTCCGCCGTGGAGCAACGGCAACGAGGGTATAGCAAGGACCCAAGCGCAAACTCGCGGCTTGCCATTGATGAGATCACCACCATGGATCCGGGAACCGCGCAGAGCGTTCAATCGAGATCCCTGAAGTGGCTCAGCGAAACTGGACTGGTTGTAAACGATCAATTCTGGGACTTCGGCGTATCGTTTGCCAACTCACCGACTCGCCAGACCGTCTGCAATCTCCGAACGGTTCAGGCGCTGTATCAACACGGCCTCGCCAGTTGCACCCTTACGCAAGGGTCCGTTTCGTTCCAAACCTTCTCTGCCACCTACGACGGTACGGGGCTAGCCGCCGTAACGGCCCCTCGGCTGTGGGATACCAGTGTCGCGACGAACTGGCAGCGCGGCAACCCGACCAGGATCGTTACCCCTTACCTGACCTACGACATCACCTACAACCAGTTAGGCAGTCCGGTGACTACGGTCGATTCCGCGGGACGGCGTCAGGACACGCTCTACAGTCAGGCGCGGAGCTTCGCCGTTCCGCAGACGATCACGCCGAATCAGAACTCCAACCTGAGCACGAATCTGAGCTGGGCGGGCCACTTAGGGCTCACGCAGCAGACGCAGGCGAACACGTTCTCCGTTTCGGTCTCTTACGACGCGCTGGCAAGGCCGGCGACATCCACCACCGAGCACGGCCGCACCTGGACCCACACTTACAATGACGCGTTGCGGCAGAAGACGTCGACGTCAGGCACGCGCTGGACGCGGGAGACCTTCGACGGGCTCGGACGAACCACGAAGGTGGAGACCGGGCATGGCTCGACGACGGTGTCGATCGTGGATACGGAGTACGGGCCGTGCGCCTGTTCGCCTGTGGGGAAAGTGAGGCGGGTGTCGCAGCCGTACACTCCGGGACAGACGCCGCAATGGACGACCTATACCTATGACGCGTTGGGCCGGACAGTAAGTGTGGCGCTGCCCGCGAACTCCGGGACGACGGCGTACTTGTACTCGGGGAATACGGTGCGGGTGACCGATCCGACCGGGCGTTGGAAGCAGTTCCGCATGGATGTATTTGGCAACCTGGTGGAGGTGCGAGAGCCGAATCCGGCGGGCGGGGCGGACCTGTTGACCAACTACACCTACAATATCCGCAACAAGCTGACGCAGGTGCAGATGACGCGCGGAGCCGTGACGCAGACACGGACTTTTGTCTACGACACGACCGGGCATGAAAGGTTGATGAGTCAAACGTTGCCGGAAAGCGGGACGACAACCTTCACCTATCACAGCAGCGGCTTGCTGGCAACGAAGACGGATGCCCGGCAGCGCAGGTTAATCTATACGTATGATGGCGTGGGGCGGCCGACGCAAGTCTCCCCGTCGCGTTGGCAGGGCGGCAATTGGGTCAGCGATGGCGGATCGATTACTTACGCTTATGACAATGCTACGATCGGCGATACTGTGGGGCCAAACTTCGTTCCCCTGTGGCCCGGCTCTATCGCGGGCGGCAAGTTAGCGTCGGTGACCTGGCCGGGCGGATCCGACGCGTTCAACTACGACGCGCGGGGGCGCATCTCGCGCATCACGCGTCGAGTGGCAGGAGTGCAGGCTTGGGAGCAGCTGGCTATCGGGATGACCTGGAATTCTGACGGTGCGGTGTCGCAGATTTCTTACCCAGAGACGGCGAACCATGTCTCTCGGTACAATCTACAGGACCGAACCCAGAACGCTTGGATAGCAGATAACTACTTCTTCGATCCCATGGGTAGGTTGATTCAGGGCCAAGCGGTTTACATGGCTAGCGGTGGGCCTGTATTCGCGAGCGGTGCTGTTTACAGCGCTGCCTCGCAGTTAACTCAGCTCACTCTGGCGGGGAACGTTACGGAGACGCGTGCGTACAACGTTCTGAATCAGATGACGCGGCTTACGATGCCGGGCTCGATCGACGTCGAGTATCGTTACTCGGCCACAGCGAACGATGGGCGGATCACGTCCCAGCGAAATCACTTGACCGGCGAGGACGTGCAGTACCAGTACGACACGCTTGCTCGGCTCAGCCGTGCGGAAACTACGCAAACTGGCGGCACGCAGTGGGGCCAGCAGTTCGGCTACGATGGCTTCGGTAACCTGCTGTCCAAGACAGTGGTCAAAGGCTCGGCTCCGGTAATGAACCTGATGG
>CAYNDS010000069.1:0-4775 GCA_964395885.1 uncultured Solibacteraceae bacterium
CAGCACCTCGCCCCTGCCATGTAGCCGGCCGACACATGTGCCGTTTCCATTGTACTCGGCCCCGCGCGAGGACTCTTGCGCCAAGTTGCCGAATCTGCAATACTTCTCTGCTACACTGGCTCATGGTCCTGCCCTTGCATTGCAGGATCGCGGCCACCCGATGACCATGGCACGTCCATACGCCTCTTGGCTCAGTGCGGCAATCCTGACGATTGTCTCAGGCGGGGTGTGTCTGGCTCAGTTGCCCATGATTCCCGCGCCGCAAGGCGCTGCCCTGCCCCCGGCGGGAGCAGCCCGGGTCCTCCGCGCGGAAGGCAACGTCAGCGTGATTCGCGATACACAGGCGTGGGCGGTCACGGCGGGGCAGTTTCTGCAGCCCCGGCAGGAAATCGTTACCGGCGACGACGGCTATGCGCTGTTTGAGCTGCCGGACGGAAGCCAGTGGGAGGTCTTCGCCAACTCCCGCGCCGTCTTCCGCCAGAATCCGGGCAACTTGCGGGAATTGATCGACCTTTGGGTAGGACGCATCAAGGTCCACATCCAAAAGCTCAACGGCGAGCCGAACCCGAATCGCGTGCGCACCCCCACCGCCGTCATCTCCGTCCGCGGCACGACCTTCGACATCGAAGTGTCGCCGGACGGCGAGGAAACCTACGTGGGCGTCGAGGAGGGTGTCGTTGCCGTGCAGCATGCCATCCTGCCGTACACGGAACCGAAAGTACTCAAGGCCGGCGACTCTGTACGCGTCTACAAGAACGCGCCTCTCGCCAAGCGCTTCGACCGTGGCCTGATTGCCCAGAAAGCCATTCGCGCCATCAATGACCTGTTGATCTTCCGCGGACCCCGGTTGGGCGGCGGTGGCGGCACCGGCCCGGCTGCGGGAGGCTCCACCGGCGGGGGCGTCGGTCTGCCGGGCGATACGGGCGGTGCGGCGCCTCCGCCACCCCCTCCCCCGCCGCCTCCTCCTGGAAACTAGCCCCCCGCGCGGGGGAGTAGCGAACTCAGCAGAATCCCCGATTTCGGTCTGTCCGGAAAACGCCTACGCTGGGAGTGCGTGCTTCCCCCAGCCCAGTTCTGGACCGTCCTGTTTCGACACGTCTCGGCCGGCTTGCGAAAGCGCATCACCGAGACGATCGGATCCGGCAAGCGTCCGGATTTCTTGGCTGTCACGAGCGAGACTTTGTCTCACATGGCGAAGCGCCGTCGTCTGATCCCGGCCGGCTTTCCCGACCTGCTTTTGCGCGGCGGCCTGCTGGCACGCGCGATCTCCGTGCCGGCCCTGATGCCTTTGGAGACCGCCGTCCCGCTGATGAAACAGGCCCTGGCGCTGGACCCCAGCTTCGATCTCCAGGTCCTGAAGCACCTCACCGACCCGTGGCGCCCCTGGCCGGACGCGATCGATTCCGGCGAGATGGAACGGGTGCTCGACCTCATTCGCCTTACCGTCGGTCCGCGCCCGCAGAACAGCGTGACGCTCCAGCGCTTCCTGAAGGTACCCAACGCCCAGGTGCGCGCCCGGGCGGTCAAGATGCTCGCCAACCGCAATCCGGTCTGGGTCTGCGAGAGCTACAAGGACCCGGACCCGCGCGTCCGCTCGAACCTTCTCGAGGCGCTGCTCGAAGGGCAGCCGCAGGAAGTGATTCTGGAGTGGCGCCCGTTTCTCGAAGAGGCGGTCCAGGACACGCACCATCGCCCGCAGGTCACCGCGCTTTACTATCTGGCGCTGAGCGGTGATGAGCGCGCCCAGAAGCGGCTCGAACAGATGCTCCGCGACTTCCGCCCGCCCTTCCGCGCCGCGGCGGAGTGGGCCGCCAAGAAGCTGGTCGATTCCGTCCTGAAGACGTCCGAGGTCGCCGGACTCTAGTAGGCGACGCGGTCCCGCCGCGCCAGCCAGCGGCGAAACGGCTCGGTCGCCCCCTCGCTCGACACGCGCTCCAACGGGACGCGGCGCAGCGCCACGCCCGAGGCAAACTCCCGGTAGATGAATTCGTCGTCGAAGCCCGCCGCCGCCGCATCGTGCCGCGTTGCGGCATAGTAGACGCGATCCAGGCGCGACCAGTACACCGCGCCCAGACACATCGGACACGGCTCACAGCTGGAGTACAACTCGCACCCGGCCAGTTCAAAATGCCCCAGGCGCCGGCACGCCGCGCGGATGCAGGCAATCTCGGCATGTGCCGTCGGATCGCAGTCCGGCGTCACGCGGTTCACCGCCTCGGCCACCAGAACGCCATCGCGAACCAGCACGGCGCCAAACGGCCCGCCGCCCGCCTCCACGTTTGCCGCGGCGAGTTCAATCGCCCGGTCCAGCCAGCGAGCCTCCACTTACGGCTTCGCAGCCACCGTCTCGCCCTGCAGCTTCTCGACCTCGGCGATCTGCTTGCGGACAAAGTCGGCATCGGTCGCGTTCGGCACCAGTTGCAGGTACGCCTTCATCTGCGTCGCCGCCGCCCCGAAATCGCTCTTCTGCGCCAGCACGACGCCCAGAATATGCGCCAGCTTCGGCACGCGGTGCTGTTCGTCCTGCTTCAGACCTTCGCGGGCGGACCGCTCCGCCGCGTCAATGTTCTGCAGGTTGAACTGCGCCACGGCGTTCAGGAAGTAGGCCGTCGGGTAGTCAAATGGATTCAGCTTGATCACGCGGTCCGTGGTGTCGGCAGTCTCCTTCCAGTTCTGCTTCCGCGCGTGGATCTGCGCCATGCCCAGATAGGGGCGGATGAACTTCGCGTCGGCCTTCAGCGCCTGCTCATACGCCTTCAGCGCCTCGGCCTCGTTGCCCGTGCGATCGTGCAGGTTGCCGAGTTCGGCCCATGCCAGCGCGTACTGCGGATACAGGTCCACGGCCTTCTGCAACTCCGTACGGGCTTCATCGGGCTTGTTCTTCTTCAAGGCGTTCAACGCCTTTTCGTGCGCCTTCTTGGCATCCTTCGGCGCCTGCAGCGTCGTCATCGACATCGTGACGCCTTCCACCTTGCCCAGCCGCTTCAGGATGATCGTGCCGAGATCCGGATTGTCCATGAAGCGCCGCCCGGTCAGCAGAACCGGATTGGAGCGATAGCCCGGCAGCGTCGCGCGGATCTCGCAGTTCTGCAGGTCGCGTTCGGTAATCTGGCGTTGGCCCGGTGCGCCGCCAGGCACCTGCTGCCGCCGCGCGCCGCCCATCCCGCCGCCGATCCCGCCGAACTCATCGTTGCCGACGCTCGCATCCGGCATCACGCCCAGGTTGCCGCCCAACTGGAAGCTGAACCGCCCCTTGGAATCCGTGTAGCCTTCCGGACGCGGCGTGCCGAAGCCGCAGTAGCGCTCGATCGTGACCGTTTCCGTTGGCGGCGTACCGTCCTCGAGCATCACCTTGCCGCTGAGGAAAATCGGCCGCTGCATCTCCATCTGTTCCGGAAAGCGCGACCGGCCGAACGGATCATTCTGCTGCCCGCCCAGGCGCCCGCCGCTGCCCGGCAGTCCGGACCCGGGCGAGGTGGTGGTCGGCGTGCCGGCACCCGCGCCTCCCCCTGTCGGAGCTCCGCCGCCCGCTCCCGCACCGCCTTCTTGCGCCCAGGCGCATGCGGCTCCGAGCAAAACCATCGAAAGATAGCGCATCCGGCAATACCTCCCCGTGTGCCCGTATTATGGCATGTATGCTCCGATTGCGCGCCGCCGTGCTCGCTGCCTCCGCCGTTCTCTGGACGGCCTGTTCTTCCGGCCCCCCGCCCGCGCCGAAGAAGCCCGCTGAGCCCCCGAAGCCCGTCACCGGTTTATCCGCCATCTTCAAGATGTATCAGCTGGCTCGCACCTGGGCCCCCGATGCCATGCCGCTTCGCGCGCAGAGCCACCTGATCCCCAGCGTCAAGCCGGAACCGGGCAAGGCCGCCGTCTGGACCGCCACCTTCGTTTCGGAGTCCAAGAAGCGCCAGAAGACCTACAGCTTCTCGGTCATCGAGGGCGACGGCTGGCACAAGGACGCCTTCGCCCAGCAGGATGAAAGCTGGATGGGCGCCACCCGACAGTCCCAACCCTTCCGCATCGAGGCCCTGAAGGTCGACACCGAAAAGGCCTGGGACACCGCCGTCAAAAAGAGCGCCGAATACATGAAGAAGAACCCCAACACGCCGGTCTTCTTCCAGGTGGAATACGGAGACCGCTTCCCCAACCCCGCCTGGCGCGTCGTCTGGGGTGAGTCGATCTCGCAGAGCAACTACTCGATCTTCGTCGACAGCGTGTCGGGCGAGTTCCTGCAGACGGGCCGCTAACGCGCGCGGGCGGCGCTACGGCTTCACTTCGACCAGACCCGCCGGAGCCGCCGCCGCTTCCTTCGACCCCGACACGTCCATCGTCACGTCGATGTTCTTGCAGATGCTCTCGGAACACGCCTGCGCCCTCAGCGTCACCGCGCCCTTGTCGCCGGTCACCTTCGCGGCAAACTGCGCCTGATTCTCAAAGCCAAAGGTGAACCACTGGATCTCGGGCTTGGAGAAATCCTTCGGCGCGGTCTGCAGCCAGGGTCCCGCCAAGGTAAGCCCCGAAAGCTTGATCTCCGTCGGCTTCTCGATGCCGAGCGACGCCTTCCCCGCCAACCGCTCCGCCTGCCGCCGCTTGTTGTCCATGCAGAAGGTGTGCCAGCCGGGCTCAATCTTGGCGTCCACCAGCAGCAGGCCGCCGTCCAGACGCGCGCGATACGTCACCGCCAGCCGCTCGTCGTGATACACCTCGACAGGCTTCGACCAATCGCCGCCCCAGGCTGCGGCTGCCAGCATCCCGATCAGTATGTGTTTCATTTG
>CAYNDS010000069.1:4785-6107 GCA_964395885.1 uncultured Solibacteraceae bacterium
TCACCGCCGTGATGATGTCGCCCACCTTCAGCTCATGCGCCTTCAGCGTCTCGGCAAAGCCGCTGACGTAGCGCACCGTGGACGCAAACCCGTCCGGATCCAGGCCCCGCTGCTTCTTCTCTTCCACCGTCAGCGCCCGCGACTCAAAGTACACCCGCGGATCGATCGTCAACTGCTTGTAGCGGATGTCCGTCCACCACCACAGCGGCGGCAGCGCCACCGTCAACTCCACCGGCTTGCCGTCCCGCTCCACCGTGACGCGCATCCGCTCCGTATCGCGCGGCAGCTTGTCGTAGGCATATTGGAAATCGCCGAACGTATAGACCGGCTTCCCGTTCAGCGCCGTGATCGTGTCACCCGCCTTCATCCCCGCCGCCGCCACCGCGCCCTGCGCATCCTTCACGGCCAGCCCGCGCGGAACATCCAGATGAATCCCGATCGTCTTCAGATCCGGCGAACGGAACATCTGCTGCGGCTTATCGAGCGTCCCGTCCAGTTCCCGATGCTGCAGTTGGAAATCGCCAATCAGATGGCACTCCACACAATTGCCCTTGGCGAACGTGCGCTCCACCAGCAGCGGAACCTCGCGCGGATAGACCGGCTTCGGCTTTTCCGTCCGGGCCAGTTCGCCCCGCTGATACTTCCCGTGCAGTTCCAGACCCTTCTTCAGCGCCAGCTCAATGCTGTCGAGCGACAGATAGCTGTCCTGCGACACCGCATCGCGCCCGCCATAGCGCAGGTAGATCTGCTCATCGGCGTTGAGAATGAAGAAGTACAACGTGTTGTACCGGTCATAGTCAAACAGCGCGATGTTCACATCGTCCATGCGCGGGATGCGCACGCACACGTATTGCTTCATCAACTGACCACGCGGAGAATCGGGCGGCGACAGCACAACCTGTGCGTCGAAAACTCGGCCGGCGATTCAAGCCTCGCAGCGAAACTCCAGGAAAATCGGCTTGCCGGTCCGCTTCGCCTCCGCCAGCGCCTGCTGATAGTTGTCGATCCAGCCAATGCCTTCCTGCCCCGCCAGCCGCACCGACGGCATCGCGGCAACCGCCAGAATCAACGGCAACCATTTCTGCATGTTTCAATTTTACGATTCCCCTGCGCCACACGGCGTAAAGTTCCGTAATCTGAGAAGATGTTCCGTCTTCTGCTCGCGGCAGCGCTCCCCGTGTGCCTTGCCGGCCAGACCACCAAGGGCTCGCTCGACAAGTTCCGCCAACTCGAGGAAGTACTGCCCACGCCCAACGAGTACCGCGCCGCATCCGGCGCCCCCGGGCACCGCTACTGGCAACAGAAGGTCGACTATGTGATCT
>CAYNDS010000069.1:6117-8697 GCA_964395885.1 uncultured Solibacteraceae bacterium
GAAAAGCAGCGCATCATCGGCTCGGAAAAGATCACCTACAAGAACAACTCGCCCGACACGCTGCAGTACCTCTGGCTTCAGCTCGACCAGAACCTGTATCAGCCCAACTCCATGACCAACCTGACCAGCACCAGTTCGCCGGAACTCACCCGCATGAGCTACCGGCAACTCGACATGATGCTGCTCGGCAGGCAGTTTCCCGGCGGCCACCAGATCAAGTCCGTCAAAAACGCCGGCGGCGACTCCATGCGCTACACCATCCAGGACACGATGATGCGCGTCGACCTGCCGAGTGAGCTGCCCCCCGGCGGCACCACCACGTTCTCCATCGACTGGGAGTACAACATCAACCCGTCCAAGCGGCTCCCCGGACGCACCGGCGCCGAATGGTTTGAAAAGGACGGCAACTGGCTCTACTGCATCGCCCAATGGTTCCCCCGCCTGGCCGCGTATAACGACGTCAGCGGCTGGCAGCACAAGCAGTACCTCGGCGCCGGTGAATTCACGCTCGAGTTCGGCGATTACCGCGTCCGCATCACCGCCCCCGATGACCACATCGTCGGCTCCACCGGCGTGCTGCAGAACCCGAAGGAAGTCCTCACCGCCGCGCAACTCGCCCGCCTGAAGGAAGCCGAAACCGCCAAGTCCCCCGTCCTGATCGTCACGCCCGACGAGGCCAAGCAGAACGAAAAATCAAAGCCCAAGGGCAAGAAGACCTGGATCTTCCACGCCGACAATGTCCGCGACTTCGCCTTCGCCTCCTCCCGCAAGTTCATCTGGGACGCGCAGGGCCACATGGTCGGCGGACGCCGCGTGATGGCCATGTCGTACTACCCCAAGGAAGGCAATCCGCTCTGGCAGCAGTACTCCACGCCCTCCATCATTCATACGCTGAATGTCTATGGACGCTACTCGTTCGACTACCCGTACCCCATCGCCATCTCCGTCAACGGCGTCGTGAACGGCGGCATGGAATACCCGATGATCTGCTTCAACGGACCCCGCCCGCTGGAAGACGGCACCTACTCCAAGCGCACCAAGTACGGCCTGATCACCGTCATCATCCACGAAGTCGGGCACAACTTTTTCCCGATGATCGTCAACTCCGACGAGCGGCAATGGACCTGGATGGATGAAGGCATCAACACCTTCCTGCAGTACCTCGCCGAGCAGGAATGGGAAGCCAACTACCCGTCTCGCGACGCCGAGCCGAAAGACATCGTCGGCTACATGATGAGCCCGCAGCACGACGCCATCATGACCTCCTCGGACTCCATCCAGAACCTCTACGCCAACGCCTATCAGAAGACCGCCACCGGCCTCAACATCCTGCGCGAAACCATCCTCGGCCGCGCGCAGTTCGACTTCGCCTTCCGCGAGTTTTCACGCCGTTGGAAGTTCAAGCGCCCCATGCCCGCCGACTTCTTCCGCACCATGGAAGATGCCTCCGGCGTCGATCTCGACTGGTTCTGGCGCGGCTGGTTTTACTCCACCGACCGCACCGACATCGCCATCGACAGCGTCAAGCACTACCGCATGGACACCAAGAACCCGGAGATCGAAAAACAGATCTCCCGGCGCAAGAAGGACGAAGAGCCCGTCACGCTCTCCGCGCAGCGCAATCGCGATCTGCCGAAGCTGCTCGACGCCAACCCGGCACTGAAGGACTTCTACAACAGCTATGACGAGTACGCCGTCACCGACAAGGATCGCGACGAGTACAAGAAGTTCTTCGACGCCCTGTCGGCTGACGAGAAGACCATGCTTGCCAATGGCGAGAACTTCTACGTCATCGACCTGAAGAACCTGGGCGGTCTCGTCATGCCCGTCATCCTGCAGCTGCACTTTGCCGACGGCACCAAGCAGGAGCTCCGCATCCCGGCCGAAATCTGGCGCCGCAACAACGCCGCCGTGTCGAAAATGATCGTCACCCCGAAAGAGCTGAAAGAGATCGTGCTCGACCCGCACCTGGAAACCGCGGACACGGACCTGAACAACAACTACTTCCCGCGCCGCCCGCTGAAGCGCCAGTTTGAGCTGTTCAAGGAGCGCCGCGACCCGAACCCGATGCAGCCTCCCAAGCCGCCGGCCTCCTCCGCCGGACAGCAGTAACGCAATGCGCGCTCTGGTGGCGGCCCTCGCCGTGGCCGCCCACGCGCACACGTTTCACGCCTCCATCACGCAAATCGACTACCGCTCCGCGCGCAAGACGCTCGAGATCATGGTCTTCCTCCACGCCGAAGACATCGAGCGCGTGATGAAGGCCGAACTCGGCGCGAATGCGTCACTCGACAATGCCAGGCAGGCGGAACGCTTCGTCCAAAGCTACCTGAAGCGAACCTTCGATCTCCGCGCCGCGGGCCAGCCCGTCGCCACCAAATGGGTCGGTCTCGAAGTCCGCACCCACTTCGCCGTCGCCTTCCTCGAAGCGCCGGCCGCCAATCTGCCGTCGATGACGCTGGCCAATCGGGTGCTGCTGGACGAAATCCCCGATCAATCCAACGGCGTAAAGATCAAGGAAGACGGGGCCGACCGCGCCGACCTCGTCGAGTACACCGACATGATCGTGCGCCAGGTCGA
>CAYNDS010000069.1:8707-19349 GCA_964395885.1 uncultured Solibacteraceae bacterium
CAAGCCTCGCTAGGCGCGCCGCCGCCGCGCCGCCCAGCCCAAAGCGAGCGCCGCCACCGCTGCCGCAAACGTCGATGGCTCCGGCACGGCGGAAGCGATGCTGACGTCATCGATCACGTTCGCCCGCCGCCCCACGTCCGTCGTGCCGGCAGTCCGCGAATACGTCTCGAAGTAGGAGATGGGCGTGTTCGACTTCAAACCGAAGAAGATCGGCGTCAACGTGTCTTCGCCGCCCAGGTCGAAAACGTACTGGCGCGTGGTGCCGTCGGTGAAGCCGATGTTGACAACGGCCTCCTCCATTAAGATCAGATCGTGATTGTCGTAACCGAATGCCAGCGCTGGAACCAGCAGCGTCACCCGCACCGGCTTGAAGCAGTCCACGCCGCCGCCCTCACTGCCGCACAGGCCATTGCCGTTGATCGTGCCCTGTGGGTCTCCACCGATTGAGCTGACGCTGGCAACGCTGGTGCCCAGTGACTGTAGTGTGATCACCGGGTTCCCGTCCGGCCCGTTAAAGTCCCAGGTATCCACGGGACCGCTGGCGGCAAGAAACGCCGCGCGGCTGGTGTAGGTTGTGACCAACGCTCCGAAGGCGTTGGCGAGAAAGAGACAGAAGCAGACAGCAAGCCTCATTGAAGAATCCTCCGCCGACTAGTGACCGGCAGAGTCCATTCGTTTCTTCTCGCCGCCTCGTATCTTTTGGCGATAAACCGGTAAGCCCCGTCAGGCGCACCGCCGCCGCGCCGCCCAGCCCAGAGCCAGCGCCGCAACCGCTGCCGCAAAGGTCGACGGCTCCGGAATCGGCGTCGGCGCGGCAATGCTCACGTTGTCCACAACGCTGGCGAGCGTCGTCGCCGGGTTGTCCTTCCGACGCGCCGTATTGAACACGGAATGGATCGCCACCTCCGACTTCAACCCGAAGAACACCGGCGTGAACGCAGCCTGTCCGCGAAGGTCGAAGGTGTACGTCTTCTCGGAACCGTCGGCGAACTTCACCGCCACCACCGCCTCGACCACCTCATTCATATCGACATTGTCAAAGCCAATCGCAAACACCCGCGCCGGCAGCACCAACTGCACGCCAAAGCACCGCGCCAAGCCCATTCGGCTCCCGCACAGACCCTGCAGAAACGCCGCGCCCTGATCGTCGCCTCCCGGCGTCTTCACCTTCGCCAGCTCGACGCCAGCCGGAGAAGTGAGCGTGCTCACCGGCGTGTCGTCAGCCAGGGAATTGAAGTGGAATGTCGTCGTGGGTCCCACCGCCGTATCAAACGCCGTGCGGTTTGTGAAGGTGGCAATCGGGGAACCAAAAAGAGAAGCGCCGAGTAGCGCCGCGCTGAAGACACGCAGGGGCATGAAGAATCCTCCTGTACTTTTTTACACAAGTTCCTAGACCTGTGCAAGAAGATTCAGCTCGCGCCAACGGCCTTCCCCTACGCCACGAACCTCCGCGCTACTTCACGATGTCCAGCAGTTCAATCTCAAACACCAGCGTCGCCCCGCCCGGAATCTGCGGCGGCCGCCCCTGATCGCCATACGCCTTATCCGACGGGCAGACCAGGCGAGCCTTCTCGCCCACCTTCATCTTCTGCACTCCCTCGGTCCAGCACGGGATCACGCCCGCCAGCGGAAACTGCGCCGGCTCATTGCGCCGGTAGCTGCTGTCGAATTCGTTCCCGTTCGTCAGCGTTCCCCGATAGTGGACCTTCACCGTATCGGAGGCCTTCGGCGACTCGCCCGTACCCGGCGTCATGGCGCGATAGATCACGCCGCTGTCCAGCCGCACCGCTCCCGCCTCCGCCGCCGCCTGATCCTGGAAGGTCTTCGCCGCGGCCTTTTCCTTCTCCGCCAGACGCCCGGCGCGCGACTGCAGCACACCCTGGATCTTCGGGCCCCACTCCTCCAGCGGGACCGCAGGCTTGTTCCCGATCGCATCCCCAATCGCGCGCTTCACAATCTCCACTTCCGCCGGAGACAGGTCAAATTGCGCCAGAGACCGCGCCATGGCGAGGCCAACCGCGTAAATCGTCTTCTCTTCGTCGCTGGCCAGCGGAGCCGGTTCCTCGGTCTTCGGCGTCGCCGCCACCCCGGCAGGCTTCGCCTTGGCGGCAGCCGGCTTCGGAGCCCCGGGCTTTGCCGCTGCAGCGGGCTTGGCTGTTGTCGTCTTCGCGGCAGACGGCTTCGGAGCAGCCGGCTTCGGAGCAGCCGCGGGTGCTTGCGCGGCCAGCAAAGCCGCCATCAGGCAGGAGAGCATGTCTTCTGAGGCTAGCAGAGCCGCCACGCTAGTCTAGAAGGGTGAGAGCTTTCCGCGGAAGCCTCCTGGCTTTTGCCGGAGTTTCCCTCTGGGCGCAGTCCCCGCCCGATATCGTGGAGACGCAGCACGCCTTCGAGTTTTCCTTCCCGATCAACTCCAGGCTGCAGGCTACCCTCCACTCGCGCGGACGGACCCAGCCCACCGGACTCGGCCCCTATCAGGCGCGCCTCGGCCCGGTGCTCGAATACACCTTCACCCGGCACCTTGCCGTCATGGGTGGCTACTACTTCAGCAAGCAGGAACAAAGCGACCGCGACCTGCGCGGCACGCATCGCGTCTTCGGTGGCGTCGAATGGACCCCGCTTCGCGCCCGCCGCGCCGAATTCGAAGTGCGCAGCCTGCTCGAGCGCTTCATCGCGGGTCCGGAAAGCTTTACCCGGTGGCGCAATCGCTTCCGCCTGACCTCCACCGCCCGCACTGCTCCGTATGTCAGCGCCGAAACGTTCCTCGACGCCCACGGATGGCGCAGCACCCGCTACTCCGCCGGGCTCCGCATCGGCGCCGCCCGCTGGCTGGATCTCGACGTCGGCTATTTCTATGAACCGCGTCGCGCCACGCTCGGCGGCGACCGTCACATGTTTCTCACCACCGTCCAGTTCCGCCTGCCGAAAGCCCGGCGAACCGACCCGGATCTCTAACCGCCGTCTTCGTCTAGCTGGCGCACTCGCCGCGGCCAAGTTGCAGCGAGAAATCGACATCGTCGCCCCAATCGCGATACATCTCCGGCGCCACCTCAATCGGCTTCACCAGATCCGCAATCAGGTCCTTGAACGTCCCCACCTTGTGCCGCAGCACATACTGACGGAAGCTCTCGCCTTCCAGCCGATGCTCCCGATAGTGGTCCAGCACGCGCGTCATTGCCGTCGGCGCGCTCCGTGCCGGAATCGACTGCACCGCCAGGCCAAAGCGCATCACGCCCGATTCATCCAGTCCGCCGCCCAGCAGCATCTGGTAGTACGGGATCTCCTTGCCGTTGATCTTGCGCGAGTTCCCGTAGAAGCCGAAGTCGCCGATCCAGTGCTGCCCGCACGCATTCGGGCACCCCGATGCCTTGATCCGCAGCTTCGCGATGTCGCTGTCAAAGCCGCGATCCCGCTGATAGGCCCGCACCGTGTCGTTCAGCGCATCGCCCAGATTCATCGTCTTGGTCAGCGCCAGGTTGCAGGAATAGGCGCCCGGACACGTCACCACATCGTCCAGTTGTCCCGCGCCCGCCCGCGCCAGCCCATGCCGCTTCAGCAGCGAGTAGACCTGCTTCAGCCGGTAGTGCGGCACAAACGGCAAGTGCAGGTTCTGATCGATCGCGAACCGGATCGAGCCGTCGCCGCACTCCCGCGCAATCGTCGCCAGCCCGCGCATCTGGCTGCTCACCAGATTGCCCTGCTCCACTGTCACCGTCACGATCGCGTAGCCGTCCTGCTTCTGCCGGCGGATGTTCGTCTCCAGCCACCGGTCGTAGTCGGCATCCACCGCTTCGTCCAGCACCGGCAGCGCCGCACCGTCCCGCAGCGGCGGCGGCGTCGTCTGATACCCGCCAAAGCCCTCCGGCACCGCCGTCGGGACCGGCACGCCGCCATTGGCCAAAATATCGGCGAACTCCGCGTCACACTTCTCCCGGAACCAGGCAAAGCCCCGCTCCCGGATCACAAACTTCAACCGCGCCTTGTTCCGGTTCTGCCGATTCCCGTGCAGGTTGAAGATCCGGATCACCGACTCCGTCCGTTGCACCAGTTGCTCTTCCGGCAGAAACTCGTCGAGCACCTGCGCTTCGCTCGGCAGCGGACCCAAACCGCCGCCCGCCACCACACGGAACCCTCGCTTGCCGTCCCGAATCCGCGCCGTGAACCCGAGATCGTGAATCTCGCCCAGCATCGGATCGTCCTCCGAGGCGGCGAACGCAATCTTGAACTTGCGCGGCAGATTGTCGGTCAGCTTCTGATGCAGAAACGCGAACGCCACTTGCCGCATATACGGCCGGACATCGAAGACTTCCTCCTCCAACAGACCCGCCAGCGGCGACGCCGTCACGTTCCGGACCGTGTTGTAACATGCCTCCCGAGTGGTCATCCGGGCATCGGCCAAACGGTGCAATAAATCAGCAACTTGGCGTGTGGGGATGAAGTGATACTGGAGATTCTGCCGCGTCGTCAGATGGCCCTTACCGCCGGCAAACTCATCCGCCACTGCCGCCAGCGCATCCATCTGGTCCGCCGTCAGCTGCCCGCCCGGAACCTTCGTCCGGATCATGTGCACGCCCGCCTGACGCTGTCCGTACACGCCGCGCCGCAGCCGCGCCCCTCGAAAATCGTCCTCGCTCAGCGTCCCCGCCAGGTACGCCTCGGCCTGCTTTCGGAACGCTTCAATGTCTTCGCGGACCGTCCGCTCGTACTGCAAATCGAGTTCGGTATCGACCATTTCCCGCATTGTCTATCGAGAATAACAAAGAATACAGGCGCAACCAAACCGCTTGCCCCAACGTATGCACTCCTGTAGAATTTCGAACAGATCGCTCCTCGTCTGAGCGGATTTGTGCACAACTCAACTCCATAGGAGATTCCATGAAGAAGTTCGTTCTCGGTATGTTCACCACGGCCGCGTTCCTGTCCGTCAATGCGATGGCGGAGAGCTGGCAGGGTACGATTTCCGATGCCAAGTGCGGCAAGGCCCACGCGGATGCCTCGGAGAAGTCGATGAAGTGCGTTCAGGGCTGCGTGAAGGGCGGCGTCGCGCCGGTCTTCGTCGTCGGCGACAAGGTTCTGAAGATCAAGAACGCCGACAAGGTCATGGACCACCTCGGCCACAAGGTCACCGTCACGGGCAAGCTGGACGGCGACACGGTCACTGTTGACTCGGTGAAGATGTAGGTTTCCCCGGCCGGGGCGGGCCTTCCCGGTTCGCCCCGCCACACCCCTCCACCGCCCGCTCCGCTGCAAAGGAGTTTGCGATGCAGTCCCTCCCTGTCCTGCTGTTCCTCTTCTCCCTCTCCTATTCCGTACTGGCGCAACACAATGGAACCTGCTCCGGCGATGTTCTGGCCGGTCAGACCTGGGCCGGTGCCAACTATGCCGGAAACACCTCGCTGGCGTTTGAAACTGCCGACAGGTTTGTCTATGCCGTCCGCGAGGGCGCGCGCGTACTGGTCTCCGCCCGCGGACGGTTCACGATTCGAAAGGCGGCGGAACGCGCGGGTGATCGCTTCCGGTCCAACTGCCAGATTCAGTTTGAGCCTGCGGAGATGCCGGTTACGCCGACGGCCGACGACCGCCGCCGCCTGCAAAGCAACGGATTGCTCGATGGCGGCAAACAGACGTTCTGGATCGAAAAGAAGGCACCCGCCTGGGAACCGGCGCCCTTTCTCGAACTCCTCGAGATCTCGATCTGGGAGTCGGACCCCGGCAGCGTCCGGAACTTCACGCTCCAGCAGCGGCGTTGAGTCGCGGCCGGACTACTCGCCGGTCTTCTCAAACACCCCGATCAGCGATAACGGCGGCAGCGGCAAGTAAGGATCGACGCGCTCCAGCAGACCGGCAAAGACGTTGAACAGGCGAATCTGCGCCGTGCCGATGCGCTCACTGCCGAGCGCCTTCGAATTCCACCACCACGCCACGGAGCTGAGCCGGTTGAAGCCCTTCACTTCGACCTTCTTCAATCCCGCGCGTTCACACTTCGCCGTCAGGTCTTCCGCCGTGTAGCGCCGGCGATGGCCCAGAATCCTGTCCCACGTGCCGTAGAGCGACGGCTTGTTCGGCACCAGGATGATCGCCTTGCCGCCCGGCTTCAGCGCGTCGCGCAGGTTGCGCAGGATCGCGTCCTCGTCATCGGCGTTCTCCAGCTGATAGCGGCAGATCACCGTGTCGAACTGCTCTTCGGGATACGTCTCGCGCCGCGTCGCATCCACGCGCAGCGCCTCCAGATACGGCGCGCCGAAGGTCAGCCGCCGCAATGCCTGCAAGTACACCGGGTTGATCTCGGCGGAGCGGTAGCGCTCCCGCGGCGTCAGCAGCAGCGTCAGGTTGCCGATGCCCGCCCCGAGTTCGAGAACGTGCTTGCCCACGTGCGGACGGATCAGCCGCGCCACCCATCCGGCCAGTCGCGGCGCGTGATGCACCCGGCTGGTCAGGTGGCTGCGGAACTCGTCCGGCGCATACAGATCGTCCGTCAGGCTGGAGCGGACAATCGAATAAAAGCACCGCCACGTCGCCGACGCGTAGCGCATCTTCTTGCCCTGCTGCACCGTCCGTCCCGAGTACCGGATCGGCACTTCAAAGATCCGCGCCTTGCGCCGCGCCAGCTTCACCGACAGCTCATAATCCATCCCGTAATCGTCGAAGAAATACGGAATGCTGTTGAACAGGTCGCGCCGCACCATGCGATAGCAGGTGGCCACATCGGTGAAGTCCGCATCGGAGCCGATCGCGCCCAACAGCGACATCACGCGATTGCCGACCCGGTGCCGCAGCGCCAGCAGCGGGCGCGCCTCCGAGCCGGCAAAGCGGCTGCCCAGCACCGCATCGGCGTCTTCTTCCACCAGCAGCGGCACCATGCGCAGCAGGTCCGACGGATGATATTCCAGGTCCGCGTCGTGCGTGATCACCAGGTCGCACTCGGCGATCTTGGCGGCATATTGCACCGCGCCGCCCTTCCGCACGTTCTTTTCCAGCCGCACGAACTTCCAGTCGAACTTGCCGCGCCCGAACGACTCATCCAGCGTCGCCTGAAACTCGCGCAGCACTTCCGGCGTGCGATCCGTCGATCCGTTATCGACCACAATCACCTGAATGCGCGCCAGGTACGGAGACTCCGCCAGCACTTCCAACCGGCGCAGGCTGGCCGTGACCATGTACTGCTCGTTGTAGACCGGCACGAGCACCGACAGCGACGTCAAGCGCGTATCGGATGCCGTAATCTGGGCGGTGGATCGGATCCCTGGTTGCAACACGGCCATGGTGGATCTTAGCACGCACGCGGTCCTTTATCATGGGACGAGTGGCTGCACCCGATCCAGTACCGTCGAACCAGGATTTACCGTTTGTTTCCATCGTGATGCCGTGCCTGGGGCGCCGCGATTGGGTCATCGAGCAGATGGCCGCCCTGCGCTCGCAGACCTATCCGCACGACCGCTATGAGGTCATCGTCGTCGACAACGGCTCCAAGGACGGCACCTGGGAGTTCTTCATCGAAGAGGCGAAGCGCCCCGGCCCCCCGCTCCGCTACTTCCGCAACCATACCGGACATCCGACCTGCAACGGCTCCCGGCAGGTGGGCGTCGATAACGCGCGCGGCACCGTGCTGGCCTTCACGGATACCGACTGTCTCGTGACGCCGGAATGGCTGATCAACGGCGTCAGGCGTGCGATGGAAGAGGGCGTGGGTCTGGTGGTCGGGCGCACCCTGCCGCCGCCGCAGGACCCGGTGAATTCGCTGTCCCGCGTCCGCCGCGTCGAAGAGATCGGCTTTTACGACTCCTGCAACATCTTCTACCGCCGCGAGGCCTTCATGAAGGTGGGCGGCTTCGACCTGATGGACACGGATTCCAACGTCATGTTCCTCGGCGACGACACCGACCTCGGCTGCCGCGTGGTCTCCGCCGGATACCGCGAACTCTATGCGCCGGAGGCTCTGCTCTACCACCGCGTTCGCCAGATGACGCTGAAGCAGTGGCTGTTCGGCACCCAGGATCTGTTCGGCGTCGCCTACTTCGTCCGGCGCAACCCGGTCATCCGGAAGCTGTTCTTCCTGCGCTACTTCATGTCGGCGCACACGTTTCTGTTCGATCTCGGCGTTGCCGGCACGCTCGCCGCCTTCTGGCATCCGGCATTTCTGCTGCTCTGGCTGCCCTATCTGGCGCCCAGGCTGGCCAAGTGGGAACCGCCGCATCGCAAACTGCTGCGCATCGGCGCGGCCATGTTCCGCGGCACGGTGACGTTCGGCGTCCTGATCTATTCCAGCGTCCGGTTTCGCGCGCTGGTGATCTAAGCCTCGCGTGATGGCCACTCGCATCGGACGCCGCGAGTTCCTCGGGTTGGTTGCCGCCGGCGGCGCAGCGGCGTCCTACCCGGCATGGATTGAACCCCGCTGGCTGGACGTCACCCGCACCTCGATCGCCATCGGCCTCCGCAGCCCCGTCCGCATCCTGCACCTGACCGACTTTCACGCCTCCTGGCTGGTTCCCACGCGCATCATCGAAGCGGCGATCACCGAAGGCTTGGCCGCGCAGCCGGACCTCATCTGCCTTACCGGCGACTTCATCACGCGCACCATCAGCTTCGACCGCGCCGAATATGTCGGGCTGCTGCGCCGTCTTTCCGCCGCCCGCCCGACGTTCGCCACGCTCGGCAATCACGATGGCGGCGCCTGGGGCCGGACGCATCGCGGCTTCCCGACGCACGAAGTGGTGGAGCGCATCCTGGACGAGGCCGGCATTCCGCTGTTGCACAACCGGTCGGTCCGCCTGTCGATTCGCGAGGCGGACTTCGACCTGGTCGGCGTCGGGGACCACTGGTCCGACGAGATTGACCCCGCGCGCGCCTTCCGGGAAGCCCGTGCGCCCCGCGCCGTCCTGCTCTGCCACAACCCGGACGGCAAGCAGACCGTGGCGCGGTCCCGTTGGGATCTCATGCTCTGCGGCCACACGCACGGCGGACAGGTGGTTCTCCCCGTGTGGGGGCGGCGCTTCGCCCCGGTCGAGGACCCGCGCTATGTCGCCGGACTCGGCGCCTGGGACGGACGCCAGATCTTCGTCTCGCGCGGGGTCGGCAACGTCGGCGGCGTCCGCTTCGCCTGCCGTCCGGAAGCCAGCGTGCTGGAACTCAGCTGACGCAGGGTATATACTCCGGCTGTGCCCTCCGTGCCGCCGGTCTTTTCGCCGCCAGTGCAGTTGAAGCGGCCGATTCCCAAGGTTCCCGATGCCGCTCTGCATCTGGTTCGGAAAAAGGGCGGGTGTGCCTGTGGCGGATCCTGCGGAGGCTGTTCCGCCGGCGCTTCTGTGCAGGCCAAGCCGTTCGGACCCGCGGCGTTGCAGTTGAAGAACGAAGTCAAGGCGCAGCAGGCGCGGGCGCGGAATGCGAAAAAGCAAGCCTCCCGCGGCGTTTCCGGCAAAGGCGCCGGACACACCGCCGGCCTGAACACGGCCCTCACCTGCTACAAAAACACGAACTGCAGCGGAAGCACTCGCCAGTTCACCAGCGCCCACAACTGCTGCGCGTGGGGCAAGTCCTGGCAGGCGCCGGGCCAGGCCTGCACGAACTGCTCGAAGTCCAAGCACCGGGGGAACTCGAAGCATTGACGAAGTCGGGGAAGGGCGCCTCGCCCGTCCGCGCGAGGTCCTTCGCCGCAACGCCCGGCTTCCCGCAGCGGAAGACCGCACCGACGCCACCCGCTGTTTATCGCCCACTGCCGCCGCCCGTCGTGCTGCGGATGCGGGCGCGTCCTGCCGTGGTGCAACGTCCCGCCGTGCTGCAACGAATGGAGGCGCCGCCGGGCAACTGCCCGTCCTGTGGCGCCGACTACTTCTACGCGCCCGGCCCCTGCTACAAATGCGGCCACACGAACGGGGCGCCCGCGCCGCAGCCGCAGGCCCCGGTCCTGGCCGGCGTAGCCGATCCCGACAATCGCCCCACCAAAGGCGGCATGGCGGAGGTCGACGCCGCCGTCATCGCCGACCTGAACGGCTGGCAGGTCGTCTACAAGAACTACGAGTGTTCCGACAGGAAGCACACGCCGAAGGGACGCCTCTACACCAACGGGAAAGGCGCGTACTACGGAGCGGACAACACCGGCCACGTCGGCTGGGGCTTCAAGATCTGGTCCCTGAAGAATGACGTGCTGCAGTATGAGGGCAACCTGGTCTGGAACGGGAAAGCCTGGCAGATCGTCCCCCGGTATCGTGGCGGCTGAGCGCGCGCTGATATCATGACGGCTGCGTGACGCCGATTGTCCTTGTCGCACTCGGGCTATCGCAAGCCCCCACCGAAGCATTGGCGCTGCTGCGCACGCAGTGCCTGCAATGCCACAGCAAAGCCATGCCGATGTCGGGCCTCGATCTGTCCTCGCGCGAAGCGGCGCTGAAGGGCGGCTCTCGCGGCGCGGCCGTGGTCCCGGGGGATCCGGCGGCCAGCCGCCTCATTGAAGCAGTGGAGCGCAAGGGCAAACTCGCCATGCCGCCCACCAAGGCGCTGAGCCCGGAGGAAGTCGCGACACTCCGCCGCTGGATTCAGGAGGGGGCCGCCTGGGACGGCATCGCCGCGCCCGCTGCCGCCACGACGTGGTGGTCCTTCCAGAAGGTGAAGCGTCCCGCCGTGCCGAAGTCCGGCAACGCGTGGGCGCGCG
>CAYNDS010000070.1:0-19338 GCA_964395885.1 uncultured Solibacteraceae bacterium
CTTCACTTCCGCCGGGTTGCGCAACTATGCGGTGGCATTCACGAAGATTGCGAACGATCTGCGCTGGCTGGGCAGCGGTCCGCATTGTGGCTTAGGCGAGTTGGAGTTTCCCGCAGTGCAGCCCGGGTCCAGCATCATGCCCGGAAAAATCAATCCCGTCATCGCGGAAAGCACGCTGATGGTCTGCGCACAGGTCGTCGGCTATGACGCGACGATCGCCTGGTGCGGCGCCTCCGGCAACCTCGAACTCAATACAATGATGCCCGTAATGGCGTGGACCCTTCTGGACGCCATTGATCTACTGGCCGCCGCCACACGGAACTTCGACGCGCAATGCGTTCGTGGCATGCAGGCAGATCGCCAGCGAACGGAGAGCCTGGTGGAGCATTCCCTGGCAATGGTGACCGCGCTGGCGCCTCTCATCGGCTATGACCGGGCAGCAGAGTTGGCAAAGGAAGCGCAGCGGAGCGGTCGCACCGTTCGAGAGGTCGCCCGATCGTGGAACGTTGCCTCTGAGGCGGAACTCGCCAAACTGCTCGACCCACGCCGCCAGGCCTATGGCGAAGCAGGCTAGCTGCCCGGGATCGTCCAGGTTTCACCAGGCTGGAACAGCTTGAACCGTTGCGAGGGACGAGATCCCAGCATGTGCTCAACAAACCGGTTCGCGGCGGCTGCACTCAGCGGAGCGGGAACCAGCCACGGCATCCCGACCGTTTCGGCCAGGTCCGCTGCCTCCGATTCCGTGAACGCGCCGTCGCCGATCGTAATGATGCCGACGTTCACCGCGTACGGCATCAGGCGATCGGCAAGTTCACGGTACGGAACACCGAGACCGGAATGCCAAACCGTGGTGGCGCCAAAGCGCGCCATGAAGCCGATCTGGGGGAAGCCTCCGATCGGCGTCCAGTCCAGTTGAGGACAACCGTTCTCATCGAAACGCGCCGCAGGCACGCCGTACACACGCCCATACTCGCCGTTCTTGAAGTACTCCACGCGAAGCGCCGCATCGGTGGTGGTCATGCGGTGATAGTCCAACCCGCGAGCGTTCGCAAGCTCACCCGCCGCCTTTGGCAGAATCAACTTCGACCGCGTGCCGGCATCCAGCATGGCCTTGATGGCAGCGAGATCGGCGTCCGAACCCAAGGATACGGCGCCGCTGGATACCAGCATATCGGCGTCCGTCACGGCACCGGCGGCGGCCGACGGCTCCAGATAGAACGTAATGCCGCGGTAGCTGACCGCAAAGCAGCGCTCTCCGCAGTAGCGCAGGGAAACGTTCATGACGCCGCCCTCGTCAGGCGGTCGCGAACGGCGGCCCACTCCGGCAAATCCGGCGGCAACTCCACGGAGATCCAGTCGAGGTTCATTGCGTCCAACTTGTGCAGCGTAGCGTAAAGTTGAGCCGCGCACTGCGAGGGGTCCGATGGCAACTCCCAGACGAAGCCTCGCCCCGCGGCCGGCGGTTGGCCCAGCACCAGCCGGGTCCGAGGCGCATAGTGGCGCGCGTGCATGCCCGGCGAAGGATGTGCACCGGAGACGTCTGCCGGTGGAAGCGCGTCTTCAATGGCCAGAACACCGGGCCGCAGCAGCACGGGCGTTCCGCCCTGGAAGGACACCACGGTCGACTCGAGTCCCACTTCCGACGAACCACCCTCCAGCACAACGTCCGCCAGCGAACGGTCCAAGTGCTTCGATTCGGTCGGCGAGAGCTGCGTGAACCGATTCGCGCTGGGAGCTGCAATCGGCACTCCCGCTTCGCGCAACAATGCCAGCGCCACGGGATGCCGGGGAACACGGATCCCCACCGTGCCAAGCCCGGCCGTTACCCGGTCCGGAATGCTGGATCGCTTCGGCAGGACCATCGTCAATGGACCTGGCCAATAGCGGCGCGCGAGTTCCTCGGCCCGCTCTGGCCAAGCGGTCACCAGACTTTTCGCTGTCTCGAGGTCGGGAACGTGAACAATCAAAGGACTGGTCGCCGGGCGGCCTTTCGCTGCGTATATTCGCTCGACTGCGGCAGTGTCAAGCGCATTGGCTCCCAGACCGTAAACTGTCTCCGTCGGGAAAGCGCCCAAGCCGCCCGCCCGGATCACGGCCGCGGCCCGTGCCACCTCAGACGTCGAGGTCATCCTTGCCGTCGCCGCCCGCCGTCTTCCCGGTCTTCTTCCAGACCAGAAAAACGTGCTGTAGTTGCTCCAGATCGCCGTCCAACACACGATCCACGTCGCCAATCGACAGCTTCGTGCGGTGGTCCTTGATCATGCGATACGGCGCCAGGACGTAGCTCCGAATCTGGCTGCCGAAGTTGATGTCGAGCTTGGAGTCCTCAAGCTTCTTCTGCTCGGCGCGCTTCTTTTCCATCTCGAACTCGTACAGACGCGCCTTCAATTGCTTCATGGCACTGGCTCTATTCTTGTGCTGGCTTCGCTCGTTCTGGCATTGCACGACGATCCCGGTGGGGATGTGCGTCATGCGGACGGCGGACTCGGTCCGGTTCACATGTTGGCCGCCCGCACCCGAAGCCCGAAACACGTCCACCCGCAGATCCTCGGGCTTCACCTCGATATTGATGTCGTCGTCCACCATTGGAATGACGAACACGGATGCGAACGAAGTGTGCCGTCTCGCATTGGCGTCAAACGGTGAGATGCGCACGAGACGATGCACCCCAATCTCGCTCTGCAGAAAGCCATAGACGTACTCGCCGTCCAACTCAAACGTCGCGGACTTGATCCCGGCGCCGTCGCCGGGCACCTCGTCCGTTACCTCCGCCTTAAAGCCCTGGCGTTCCGCCCAGCGCAGGTACATGCGCAGCAGCATCTCCGCCCAGTCCTGGCTCTCCGTGCCGCCTGCGCCAGGATGGATCGTGACGATCGCGCCCCGGCGGTCGTTCTCGCCGGAGAGCAGCATCCGGTTCTCCAGTTTGTCGACCACCGAGCGCAGTCGCGCGAGATCTCGTGCCAGATCGCCGGCAACGTCCTCCCCTTCCCGGGCTAATTCAAAGAGGGTGTCAATGTCTTCGGTCGCGCCCTTCAAGGCACGATCTTCGCTGAGCGCTTCTTCCAGGCGCTTGCGGTCCTGCATCACTTTCTGACTCTTCTCCTGGTTGTTCCAGAAGTTGGGGTCAGCAATCAGGTCTTCTAGTCTGTCGAATTCAGCTTGTTTGCGAGGCGCGTCAAAGATAGCTCCGCACAGCGTCTGATTGCTGGCGAAGCGTGGCGTATTCTCGCTCGAGTTCGTCGAGGTTCATACCAATTCCATAGTGTAGCGTCCGCCGCGACTACCCCAGCACCTCCGCCACCACCTTGCGCAGTTCCCGGTCAGGATCATTCGTCACCTCACACTTGGTGTCGAACACCATCACCGGACCAGCATTGGCATCGTACTTCGGCCAGGATGGCAAGCCCTTGTGATTGGGATTACCGGTCCGCGCAAACTGAACCCAGGCGTCGCTCATCTTCGCGGCAAGCGCGCGCGCTTCCGGACCGCCACCCGTGGCAAACCACGCGACGTCGGAGTTATTGAACACGAACGGAATCTCGGCGCAGTGGAAGGCGCGCGGGCGTCCATCGAGAATCGGCGTCTGCCAGGAGAACAGATAAACGTACGCCGGCGCCCGACCGCGCGCGGCCTTTCTCTCCGCCTGGGTCACCGCGTTGGTGCGAACGCTCAGCATTCGGGATAACAGTTCCACCGGCTTCACCGTCGGATACGCCTTTCGATACGCGGCGACCACTTTCTGCGCACCCGCACCATAGCGCTCCGCAGCGCGGCGGTGGATCTCTTCCTCCGGCATGTTCTCCAGTTCTGGCTGCGTCATGCTGGGCGATATCTCATTCAGCACGGTCCCGATCAGCATCGGAACATCCGCCGATACTTCCGGCGCGTCCGGATCAAACGGATGCCGGACAACCACTCGGCCATCGACCACCGGACTGAATCCAGTACGCCAACGCGAGTTCCGCCCCGTCGGAACGCCGATGCCTCCCAATGCCGGTCTAGGATCGACCTTTCGAATGGCGGCGTCGCCTGCCGCCAACAGCGTTGCATACGGCACAGCGTGGATCTTGTCGATCGTAGCCTTCGTCAGCCCTAACTGCGCCACCACCTCGGCACCCAGCTTCGCAGCGGTCTCCACATCGCCGAGGCGAATCGTCGATCCGCTCTGCACCACTGCCTTGTGGAACAGTCCCTTCGCCATCGGCATGGAGCAAAGCGTGCTGACTTTTCCGCCGCCGCCCGACTGACCGAAGATCGTCACATTGCCCGGATCGCCGCCGAACGCGCTGATGTTGTCTCGCACCCATTCCAGCGCCGCCACCAAGTCCAGCACTCCCGCGGACATCGACGTCTCGTACTTGGCTCCGAACTCCGCCAGATTCAGATACCCGAGCACATTCAACCGGTGATTGAGGCTAACGACCACCACGTCGCCACGCCTCGACAGGTTCTCGCCGTTGTAAGCCGGTTGCTCCTGCCCTGATCCCGACGTCCACCCTCCGCCATGCAGCCACACCATCACGGGCCTCTTTCGATTGTCGAGGCCTGGCGTCCACAGATTGACCCGCATGCAATCCTCACCAGGCTGACCGTCATCCCACTGAAAGAGGAAAGCGTTCTCGTCGCTTCGCCAACCGATGCGCTGTGCCTGCGGACAGGTGGGCCCGAAATAGAGCGCGCTACGGACGCCTGCCCAAGGCTTCGGCTTGGTGGGCGCCAGAAAGCGCGCTTCATCCGCCGTCGACGCTGCATAGGGAATGCCACGAAACACATGAATTCCCCCGCGCGTGAACCCGCGCACCTTGCCGCTACGGGTTTCCGCCACTGGGCTGAGGCTGCTGGCTTGGGTAACTGAGGTATTCGGCGGCGCTGCTGCTGCGGGCAGAAGGGAAACGCTTCCTCCTGCGGCAAGTCCCTTCAGGACGCTTCGACGGTTTGTGCTCATGAGTCCTCTTTGGCAGCGAGAGTTGTATCAGATTCGCCGCCTCGACGTCGAGAGTACACTGGGCCTCTGATGGTTCGCCGCTCTTTCCTGATGACACTCGGGGGCTCCGTTGCCGCGCAGCAGTCTCTCCCGTTACCCAGCTTTGAACCTCGCAGTGAGCTCAAAGTGCGAGAGACCAACGTGCCGCGGGCACGCTATCCCGTCATTGATTTCCACACGCATCTGACGTGGTCCGGCGGCCTGGAGCCGGGCGAGGAGGTCCGGTTCGCCGCGCCGCCGGAGGAACTGCTGCCGGTGATGGACCGCAAGAACGTCCGCACGATGGTGAATCTCACGGGTGGGTGGGGCGGAGGACTGAAGGCATCTGTCGCGAAGCTGGCCGCAGCACATCCCGGACGCTTCATCGTCTTCACTGAGCCGACGTGGTCCCGAACCAATGATCCCGGCTATGGCAAGTGGCAGGGCGACGAGATTGCCAAAGCGCATGCAGCGGGCGCAAAGGGCATCAAGGTGCTCAAGACCCTGGGCCTTTACCTACGCGACAACGTCAAGACCGGCAAACTCGTCATGGTGGATGACCCTCGTTTCGACCCCATGTGGGAAGCCGCGGGCGCCCTCAGAATGCCGATCGGCATCCACACGTCGGACCCGGTTGCTTTCTTTCGGACAGTCGATCAGTACAACGAGCGCTTTGAAGAATTGAACGCGCACCCGGACTGGAGCTTCCATGGCCGCGACTTCCCGTCGGACCGCGAACTGCAGGAGGCGCGCCGTCGCGTCATGAAGCGGCATCCCCGCACGCAGTTTGTCTGCCTGCACGTGGCCGTGGCGGAGGATCTGGCATACGTGTCCGAGATGATGGACGCTCACCCAAACATGTCCGTCGAGTTCGGGGCGCGCATCGGAGAACTAGGCCGGCAACCGCGAGCGGCGCGACGGTTCTTTGACCGCTACCAGGATCGGATTCTCTTCGGGACCGATGCCGTGCCGAAGGGATTCCAGACTCCACAGCAGGTCTTCGGAGACAAGCTCTACGAGATCTACTACCGATTCCTGGAGACTGAGGACGAGTACTTCGATTACGCCCCGGCCAAAGTGCCGCCGCAAGGCCGCTGGAAAATCTACGGATTAGGTCTTCCCGACGCTCAATTGAAGAAGGTCTATCACGGCAACGCCGCCCGGCTCTTGGGAGTGAAGATCTAGAGCGACACCCAGCGGTTCTCGCGCGCCGCGGCAAACACGGCCTCGATCACGCGAGCGTTTCCCAGAGAATTCTCCAGCGTTACCGGCGGCGCTTCGCGGCGTCGTACGGCACGGGAGAAGGCGTCACCTTGCAGCGTGTACTGATTCACTACGCCGAACTCCTCGCGGCGCACACCGCCGCCGAACAAGTCGCCGCTTCCATCTACGGAGACGTAGGTGGGCCGGTCCGGCGGCGCGTTGAACGGGATCTCCACCTCGATGCGGCCCTTGGTACCCAACACCTGCACCCGTTGATAGGGCACGCACTGCGTGGAACAGGAAAACACCGCGTGCCCGGAATCGAACTGCAGCAAGGCTGAGGTGAGCCGGTCCGTGTCGAAATGCGGATCACGCTCCAGCGTCGCCGAAACCCGCAGTGGCTCTGCGCCGTACAGCATTCGCGCCGTAAAAATGGCGTAGCAGCCGATATCGTAGAGCGCCCCGCCCCCGATCTCAGCTTTGTTGCGGATATTCGCTCCGTCCCGGTTGAAGTAGCTGAATGCCGTCAGGATGTTTCGAAGTTCGCCGATCTCTCCCGTTCTGACAAGCTCGGCCGCGCGAACCCACTGCGGATGAACCTGCACCATGAACGCTTCGCCGATGATGGCTCCCGTTCGATTCCGGCAGTTCATCAGTTCTTCCACCTGCCCGGGGTGAAGACCCAGCGGCTTCTCGCACAGCACCGCCTTGCCTGCTTCCGCCGCCTGGATCGAGTACGGCAAGTGCAGGTGATTCGGAAGCGGGTTGTAGATGACGTCGATCTCCGGGTCGGCGATCATCTGCTCGTAGGAGCCAAAGGCGCGCGGGATGCCGGCCTGAGCCGCTGCGTGCTCGGCACGACCCAAGTCTCGTGAAGCGATCGCGACAATCTCGGCTTCGACGCAGTCCCGCATCGCCGGAATCACCTTCGTCATGGCGAACTTGGACACGCCCATCACACCCCACCGGAGTTTCGACATGGGCGCAGTGTCTCACACCGGCGGCTGAGGCAAGCGCGGTATACTAAAAGTTCGCCGTCTTCCCTGAGGGCGCGTAGCTCAGCTGGTTAGAGCGCCTGCTTCACACGCAGGAGGTCCGGGGTTCGAGTCCCTGCGCGCCCACCATTCAGTCCATTGAAATCTCAAGGTTATGGAGCCTGACCTGTAGTGGTCACCGATCAGGCTGCAGGAAAACAGGCCCGCAGCGTACCGTGACCCTGCTCTTGGTCCTGCGAAACCCCTACAAACAGAGGCAGGACCTCCTGCTCTTCAGGCAGGGAAGAGCATCCGAACTGCCCCACTCCCCCTCAATCGCCTCAACAAGTTAGCAGGGGTGACCAGGAGCAGGGTGCTGACCTGCGACAGCCGAGCCATTCTCTTTGGCGCGCTGTATCAGAACTTGTCAGCGACATCGGCATGCAGATTGCCGCCTCGCGGCTCAGCTGCGGTGGACTACCGCTCTGACCAGTTCAGCTTCGGCGTGCTGGTGCACGAGCTGGCCGCAGGGCTGGCACACGTTCCCAAAGGACACCGCGGCAGACACGCTGCCATCCTGTGGAATGACCGCCTAACATCTGGATGATGGAGGGTCTGGGGATTGGCCGCTGAAGTGTTGCGTGTTACAGCTACTCGGCGGATCAGTCACCGCGTTAGACTTGGAGGAAACTGATGTCTCCCCAACTGGCGGTGAGGTTCGCGCATCATCAAGTGCTCGGCCCCTTCGGCTCGGGCGAGGTGTTGTGTTCCCGGGACCCGCGGTTCGACTGATGGAAGGTCTGAACCTTGGGCGCTGAACCTCGGCAACAGATCGGGCATTTCCGGGTCAGTGGACTCCTCGGCGAGGGCGGCATGGGCGTCGTGTACCGGGCCACGGACAGCAAGCTTGGCCGCGAGGTCGCGCTTAAGATGCTGTCCCCGGCCTTTGCGCAGGACCCCGAGCGCCTCGCACGCTTCACCCGCGAAGCGCAGGTGCTCGCGTCGCTCAACCACGCCGGCATCGCGGCCATCTACGGCGTCGAGGAACAGGCCCTGGTCATCGAACTCGTGGAAGGGCCGACGTTGGCAGAGCGCATCGCGCGAGGCCCCATGCCTCTCGATGAGGCGCTTCCGCTGATCCATCAGCTCATCGACGCCATCGAGTACGCGCATGAGAAGGCCGTCATCCATCGTGACCTCAAGCCCGCCAACATTAAGCTGACCGGCGAGGACGGCGACCGCGTCAAAGTCCTCGACTTCGGCCTCGCGAAGGCGCTGGTCGGCGACCCTGCCGGAGCGTCCTTGCCGGACCAGGCGAACTCGCCGACCATGACCATGAAGGCGACGCAGGCGGGCGTCATCCTCGGTACCGTCGGCTACATGGCGCCCGAGCAGGCTCGCGGAAAGAATGTGGATCGGCGCGCTGACGTCTGGTCCTTCGGCGTGATCGTCTGGGAGATGCTGACCGGCAGGAGCCTCTTCGCCGGAGAGACCCTCACGGACACACTCTCCCGCGTCCTCACCGCCGAAATCGACCTGCAGGCCGCGCCCGAGGCCGTCCGCCCGATGCTCCGCCGCTGCCTCGAGCGCGACCCGCGCGCCCGCCTCCGCGACATAGGCGATGCTCGCGAATGGCTCAAGGTGCAACCACCATCGCCCGCCGCAGCGGCACCACGACGACGATCATGGCTGATTCCACTGGCGTGTGGCTTGCTCATCGGACTGGCTGGCTTCGGCGGCTACCTGTTGTCGCGTCCGGCGTCTCCGCTGGACCTCTCGAAGGTCACCTTTCGGCCGATCGCCACCGACGTCGAAATTGAAGACCATCCAAACTGGTCTCACGACGGGCAAATGCTGGCCTATCTCAAAGATGTCAACGGTGTGAGCCAGGTAATAGTGCGAGCCCTCGGACAACCGGTGGCCACGCAGTTGACGTATATCCCCGGCGGGGTTTGGACGACCCGGCCATTCTTCTCGCCAAACGGCGAACTTGTTTACCTCATCGCAGAAGGGGGCCTGTTCTCCGTTCCCGTGCTGGGTGGGGAGCCCGTCAGGGTTCTCAAGGGCTCGATTACGGGAGGCGCCATCTCACCTGACGGGAAGGTGCTCGCGGTCGTCAGGATGGACGTGGCCAAGGGGCAACGGACGCAGGCGGTTTGGATTTCCTCGCCTCCCGGAGCTGAGCCCCGCAGGTACGCCGCCGACAGTTTGGGGGTCGCTCCTTACACCGGCCAATTCCTGTCCTTCTCACGTTCGGGAACCGCAATACTGCTGGTAACGAATGGTCCGGAGGGCTTCCAGGCTTGGAAGTTGCCTTGGCCGGATGGCGATGGCGCTAAGCCGATGAGGTTGGACACCGGTTCCACTGCCCAACTCGGTCCGGGCGGGGGATGGTTTCCCGATTCGCGCCACTTCGTCTATTCGGGCATGGGGCAGATCCGACTTGGGAGTGTCTCGCACCTGTCAGGGCAAGCGCTGGTGAGCACGTTTGCAAACCGGCTTGCTTCACCCTCTGCCTCACCCGACGGGCGGCGAGTGGCGTTCACTTCGTTCATCTCGGACCTGGACATTGTGAGTTTTCCCGTGGATGGAGGGGAACCTCGTCCCGTGATCGCGACAAGCCAGCCCGAAGGCTCACCGAGTTGGTCTGCCGACGGCAGCGTGATGGCGTATTTCACCTGGAGGACGGGGCAGCCCGAGGTCTGGCTTCGCAATGCCGAAGGCACGTGGGATCGACCCGTAATCACCGGAGCCGAGATGTCTCCAACCAGCGGCTATGGCTCTCCTTCTCGCCGCGTCGCCCTCTCTCCGGACGGCCACCGAATCGCGTATCGTTCCGGGCAGCAGCTTTTCGTGACTTCGACCTCGGGCGGAAAGAGCGTGCCGCTTGGGCCTCCGGACACTGGCGGCTTTTCGTGGTCGCCGGACAGCCTGTCGCTTGTCGCGTTGCGAACCGGGGAGAGTACGAAGAGGAGTGTCGTCGTGCTGCGCGTCGGAGGGCGTCCTCCGGAGCGGGTGCTGGCCTCTGCGGTGCTGTGCAGCACAAATCCCTCGTGGTTTCCGGATGGACGTTGGATTGCCTGTGGCTCGGATGACAGGATCGAGTTGGTCAGCCCCGATGGCATGACCCGCAGGACTCTGTCGAGTCCATTTCGAACGACGCCGCAGAGTGCGGTCGTCTGGGCACGGCACTCCAACACCATATGGCTGCTTTCATCGCCCAAAGGTGAGACTTTGCTGGGGTTCGTCGATGTCCCGTCTGGAAGCTCCAAAACTATTCGCAGTTTCGGGACTGAAATCGACCTGCGTGCGCCAGGGTCAAACTGGGCGGGTTCCGGCACCCTTTCTCCTGACGGTAAGTCGATCCTGACGACACAGACCCACTTACGCTCCGACATTTGGCTGATGGAAGGCCTGAACTTGGGCCGCTAAACTGTAACCTATTCGCGCGCCAGTCACGCGTTATCTTCCAAACCGGCGGCGAGGTTCGCGCATAGCGAAGTGCTCGGGCCCCTCGGCTCGGGGGGCATGGGTGAGGTGTTCCGTGCCCGGGACACGCGTCTCAATTGGAGCTCTGACCATAGCCTTGTTCACTGGAGTGCGTCCTGGCTTGATGTCGTTCCGGTTCGTCTCTTGCGCGACTGCGGGGACTACTGCCGGTGCGGATCTCAGAAGCATCGTGGAGATGCGGAGAAGACGATGACATCACCCTCATGAGCGTCGCGCTGCCGGCCTCCTGTGTCGCTGCCGCTGCGGGCGTCTGAGTCAGCGCCGTGGAGCGGCCTTGGTAAATTCGCCCAAAAGGTACGCCCCCCTCTACTTTCGGGCAGGTGAAAGCATAGGCGCTCATCCCCCACCTACTCTCGAGTAACTTAGCAGCGGCTGCTGAGACTCGGATGCTGACCTGTGCCAATAAGGATTACTGGCGTTCTGTATCAAAACTCGCCATGGGTTTCACTCACAAGGGGCATCGGGCGCTGCCAGCCGCGTTCACTTTCGCCCTTCTACCTGACTTCCGGTCAGAAACCGCCTGCAGGCTCGACTTGCTGAGCATTCGAGCTTCGAGGCACGAGCAGAAATGTCCTTACTCTTCGGTGCTGACCGACAGAATCTCTCCGGTCAGGAGCGGAGCCGGCTCGGTCAACCTGAATGTTCCCGCTGGCGGGTAATCGTCCGGATCGGGAGGCTCTGGACCCACCCGGCGATTCCATCCAGTTCGGCTTCCAGAGAAACCGATAAACGTTCGTCCGCAGCAGGCCACGTTGCTCGACAGCGATCAGACCCGCCCGATGCAGTTCCCGAACGTAACCGCAGGCTTGCCGCTCCGGAGAAGCCAAGGCTCGTAACGAGGGAAGGATAGCAATGGCCGTCACGGCAGGCGAATCCGAGAAGGCGAACGTAACAAAACTTGGCTCCGAGGCCGGGATGTGCCAGAACCCAGAACGGAGCCTATGCCCACTGAAACACACGATGAGGGTTGAAGGGCTCTCCGACGGTCACGAGGCTCTCCTGCCTTTCGTCTGGACAGACTGAACGGCGACCCCGTATCAGATCTGTATCAAAACCCCTTGGATCGAGCCGAAACGACTTGTCCGCTGAGCGAAAGCAGACGAGCCAAGTTATTGACAATCAAAGGAAAAACCAGACGGAGTGGAAGAGGATTCGATTCTTCACGCGCACGATGTCCGGGGTTCGAGTCCCTGGGCGCCCACCATCCCTTCACTGCCGCGCACCTGAAAACATGGTGAGCAACAGTCGCAGTGGCGTTTCCGCGACGATCGCATGCCGAAGATTCGGCGCCATGTAGGCAAACGCACCGGGGCCGAGTTGGTGCTCTTCTTCGCCCAAAGTCACGCGCGCCTGCCCTTCCAGAATCTGAATGGTCGCGGGCATTGGCGCCGAATGCGCACTCAGTTCCTGCCCTTTCGAGAACCCGAAGCCGATTACCTTCACCCCACCCTCGTTGTGCAAGGTTCGGCTGAGAATTCCGTTCTCCGGAATCACGATCTGCCTTTGGAGATCGGTAAGGACGGTGTACATCCGGTAGCCCTTCTGCTCTTCTACGTGGGTATCCGTCGAACGGTCGGACCAGACACACCGTCCGGAAAAATCGGCTTCTCCACTGCGGACTGCCAGGAGCCGGAGGAATCCTGCGCCCGCGCCTCGACAAACGTTGCGCCCCGTGGCGGGTCCAACTCTGCGCGCCATCGAGTGAGCGTGTAGCGAGACAGCGGCGCCTCCAGCGTAGCCGGTACCCACGGCGAGTCCGCCACGTCTCCGGACAGGGAGCGAACCTCGACCTTCGTGATGGCGCGCCCACCCGAGAAGGAAACACCACCCACCAGAAGCCGCTGCCCTTGGCGCTGCATCTTGTCGATGAAAGAGCAGGTGTGAATGAGAGGCTCCTTGGTGTAGCCCATCTTCGGCCACGTCCCGAAGTACGGTTCCCGAACGAAGGCGATTTCGCCGATCCACTTGATGTTTTTGAACCCGTAGTAGCGCGGCACCAGCAGGCGGATCGGGTAACCATGCTGCCGGTTCAGGGTCTTGCCATTCATCCCGAGGGCGAGCAACGGCTCTTCGGAGAAGGCGTAGTCCAGGCGGAAGCTGTCGCCGTGCCCATCGACGCCGATCACCGCCATCTCGGTCATCCCCTCAGGAACATCACCCGCCTTCACAAGCTGGGTCAACGGCACTCCGGACCATTCCGCCGTGCCCATCAGATCCGACTTCAAGGTATTCGAAACGCAGCGGAGCGTCTGATAGCGCTGCTGTCGCGGCAAATCCAGCAGTTCGCGATAGGAGGTTTCTCGAAGCGTTCGCCCGTCCACCGTAATCTTCAGCCGCCACTGATCGGGCGACAGTGCCGGGTCCACCGTGTTTTTGGACATGACGTAAAACTGCCCAATCGGCGTAATCGGCTTCCGCACCAGACCGGGCGCGAAGGTATCGGAGGGAACCCGGTGCGGGAACAGTTCGACCGGGTTGACTGCCTGAGCCGCGATGGCTCGGTTGCGTGCGTAGCTTTCGACGGCAACTGCCACCGTTCCACTTGTCATGATCGCGGAGGTCAGGAACTGGCGGCGCTGCGGCAGGAAAGGCCTGGTGCGCGCGGCAGTCATCGCCAGCCAGACGCCGAAGCCGATCGTCGCTAGTCCGCCCGTCGCCGCGAAAGGTTTCGCCCATTCGCCTAGCCCGCCCAGGATCACCACCGACAGAGTGTTCGGCGTATGCGCCATGATCCACTCCGCAATCCGTTCCGTCAGAAGCGGCCAGCCCAGAGCATAGTAGCCGGCGTAGTTCAGGATGACCACAAGGAGGGAAACGAACGAAGCTTCTCGAATGCGGGCGAGCAAACCTTATTGTATCGGGCGCCGGGCTTGCCGGCGTGAGGATGGTGGGCGGTCAGGGACTCGAACCCCGGACTTCCTGCTTGTAAGGAATCGAATCCTCTTCCACTCCGTCTGGTTGCTCCTTTGATTGTCAACAACTTGGGTCGTCTGCTTTCGCTCAGCTGACAACCGCTGCCGGGCCAGCCAATCAGGGTATTGATACGGTTCTGATACGGTGCCGCTGCCCCCCATATAGCGGGTTGACTTCGTCAGCATTCGGAACTGGTCGACTGCGATGCGTGTGGAGTCGCGGGAGCAACAACGTTGGAAGTTCGTTCTGGCTATCCGGCGCCGATGCGGCGTTCAAGCCTGCAATCGAGCGGGGCGATTCTCCTCCGAGCAGTACCCGAATCTGTCGTCTCGCGGCAGAAGCTTCGACACGCGGAGGCGGTGAGCGAAGTTCGATCCAGCCGGGAAGCCGGCGCGCAGATACTCGGTTTCGCGGCGCGACCCTTCGTCCTCTGCGGGCTGCCGGTGAAGCGACCACCGGAGGGTTCGATGATTCACGAGCGCCGGAACGGAAGGTTCGTACTTCAGGTCACAGGTCACCCTGTCTATGGGCTTCCTTGGGGGCAGGATCGTTTGGTGCCGATCTTCCTGGCAACCCTTGCCACTCGGCAGCAGAGCCAGGTCGTTACATTCGGCAGCGCGAGTGAACTGCTGGACACGTTTGGCCTGCAGCAAGGGGGTACGCAGTACAAGCGACTGGTGCAGTCGTTCCAGCGGATCTTTGGTGCCACGATCTTCTTTGGTACGGACACGCAACGAGAGAAGGCTGAGGTGATCCACCACTCCAGATTTCAGTTCATGCGGGAGGCTCAAATCTGGTACTCACCTGGGTCGGCTCAACCAGCTCTGCCAGACGGGTGCCGGAACAGGGTTGTCCTCAGCGCAGAGTTCTTCCGGGAGATCATGGCCCACCCCATTCCCACCGATCTGACCGCCGCCAGAGCCTTGTCTGGTACACCGGCCGCACTTGACCTGCTGACTTGGTTGTCGTATCGCTGCTACGTTGCCCGTGGACCCGAACAGGTGCCGCTATTTGGAGAGTTCGGCCTTGCGAGTCAGCTGGGCAATGCTGACTACACTCGGCCGCGGAAGTTCCGGGAGAACTTGGAGAAGTGGCTGCAGCTGGTGCAGGCGCTTTGGCCGAGTTGCCCTGCTGCGATTGCGGACAGTGGCACACGACTCCTGCTCGACCATGCCGTTGCCGTGCTGCAGCGCTAACACGGGAAGCTCGAGGAGGGACGCTTCAGCTTCGCCGGAAGCATTCGGTGCAACGGGGGCAGCCGGACGGCGAGTTCCCCGCGGGAGCGCCTGCGGATCTCGAATCCACTCCGGCCACTGCTGGCCGGAGAACCTCGCCGCGATCAGCGGTGAGGCGGGACACGGACGTTTCAATCCACTCCGGCCACTGCTGGCCGGAGAACCGGTATCGAGATCCGCGAGGGCGACATCTTTGTTGTTTCAATCCACTCCGGCCACTGCTGGCCGGAGAACCATGGGCGGCGCGCGCACCTGCAGTTCCGGAACGGGTTTCAATCCACTCCGGCCACTGCTGGCCGGAGAACCGTAGAAGTGCCTGGTGGCGGGACTCAGACCGGTGTTTCAATCCACTCCGGCCACTGCTGGCCGGAGAACCTCTCCCGGCACCACGGCCAGTCCCGCCGTGTAGCTGTTTCAATCCACTCCGGCCACTGCTGGCCGGAGAACCGGCAGGTAGGCTGTGGGCTGCCGCCGTCGTGATGTTTCAATCCACTCCGGCCACTGCTGGCCGGAGAACCCAAGAAGGGCGGCGTGCTGCACGGCATTAAGGGTGTTTCAATCCACTCCGGCCACTGCTGGCCGGAGAACCTGCTGCCCAGCGTGTAGCTGGGACCCATCAGGGTTTCAATCCACTCCGGCCACTGCTGGCCGGAGAACCCTGGAGCGCCGGACGATCCGCGAGGTGCTGATTGTTTCAATCCACTCCGGCCACTGCTGGCCGGAGAACCTCACGCAGTCGCGCGGCAACGCTGCCGACGAGGGGTTTCAATCCACTCCGGCCACTGCTGGCCGGAGAACCGGTCAAGGGCCGCCGCGAGGTCGAGGATAACGAGTTTCAATCCACTCCGGCCACTGCTGGCCGGAGAACCCGCCCGGCACTGATGAGGCAGGCGACACAGGAGAGTTTCAATCCACTCCGGCCATTGCTGGCCGGAGAACCGCCGTCGAACACGTCGGGACCGGCGTCCGGATCGTTTCAATCCACTCCGGCCACTGCTGGCCGGAGAACCTTTGAGCGGCACTATTCCTGCTACCGCTACGCGGTTTCAATCCACTCCGGCCACTGCTGGCCGGAGAACCTTCGCGCACGCGCCCTGGGCGTGCATTACGACGCGTTTCAATCCACTCCGGCCACTGCTGGCCGGAGAACCCAAGCGCGAGCCTCAGATCCGTGCGACGATCCTGTTTCAATCCACTCCGGCCACTGCTGGCCGGAGAACCGCAGGCCGAGCAGGAGGTCATGCGCCTCGAAGCCGTTTCAATCCACTCCGGCCACTGCTGGCCGGAGAACCCGGGCGTGCCGGTTAACGCGGTGGCCGAGGAAGACGTTTCAATCCACTCCGGCCACTGCTGGCCGGAGAACCTCTTCCCTCCTAAGCGGCGTACACTCAAGTGCGTAACGGCCAGAATCGCGAACCAGGGCTGCGGCTATTCCTCAAAAGTGTGAGTGTGTTCGCCGGGCAATTGGCTTCAATCACTTGCCGGTCCGCGATCCTCCGACCCGTGCCTCTCCACTTGCGGTTCGCGTCAGGCAATGAGAGTGCCACTGAGATTTAATGGCGGTGCCACTCCATGATGTTCCGTTTGAGCGCGGCTGAGTTCATCCAAGAAATAGATTCGCAAGCTATCTTCTTTTGCATCAAGCTCGGCCAGTAAACGCGACCGCAAGCGAACCCAGTCCTGCTCTCGCAGCAGGCACTCGAAGAGAGACTTTTGCACTCGGACTCCGAAATTCTCGCATTCTTGGGCCACGCGGCGCAGACGCCGGCGTCCAGCGCTATTCTGAGTCGACACGTCATAGGCGATCAGTACCAGCATTCATTCGCCTACTTGAGCGTGCACGGAACATACTCCGCTAGATCGCCGCGAATACAGCGCGCTAGCATTCGGGCTTGCATGTGGAACAGAAGACTCACTGGCATGGAACTTCCCAAAAAGACGTGAGTTACGACCTCCTGCTTTCGCTCGCGCCAGGCGTCGATCACTGCGCGGCGTGTCGCCTCCTTCATCTCTACGGCGCCACCCTCGCGCGTGGTGAAGCCACCCGGTTGTACTTGTTTGCGATTCACGAGGGTGACCGCCAGACGGTCGGCCAGCAGGGGCCGGAACTCCTCCATGAGATCCAGCGCCAAGGACGGTTTACCTGGCCGGTCGCCGTGGAGGAATCCGACGTAGGGGTCGAGACCGGCCCCAGCCAAAGCGGCCGTACAGTCAGCCAGTAACAGCGCATAGAGAAACGACAGCAGCGAGTTCATTCGGTCGAGTGCTGGGCGGCGCGAACGTCCGGCCATTGCAAATGCTTCCCGCTCTTGGCGAAGCATGCCACCGAAGGCGGCGAAGTACTGGCGGGCGGCGGCTCCTTCGACGCCACGTACAGTGTCGAGGTCGGGAGCGTTTTCCAAACGTCTGATTCCCGCAGCCTGGGCTTCGGCCGCGCTGTTCAGTACGTCACTACCAGGATTCTCACGGGCGGATCTCATCAAGGTGTGCCGAGCGTTGTGGAGCTTACCCGCAACAAAGCGGCGCCCGAGTTCCAACGCCCGTTCCGGCTGGTCGGCCCAGCGGAATTGTTCGCGACGCAACAGCACGTTGCCAGACACCGGCGCATCCACTCGCGCGAGCAGTCGACCACCCCCGCTGAGGAATGTCACGGCGACACCGTGCTCCGCACAGCCTTGCAGCATGCCTGGGGACACCATGACCTGACCGAAGAGGACTATGCCCGCCAGATTATGCATCGGCACGCCGAGCCGCACCTTACCTTCGAACTCCACTTGCACTACGAGGTGATCCCGCCTGACATAAGCCCCCTGAGTCAACACGTAGAGGACATTCTGAACGACCTCCATTTAAGGCTCCGTCCGAAACAGACGACCGCCAGCTGAGCGCACAGCCCTGTCGTCGAGTTCTGGAAGGCAATCGGGCCGCAGCGAACAGCCGTCGCATTGCGGCTTCACTCTGGTCGGTGGAAGCTGCTGATTCTCCAATAAGCGACGGAGATCCTGGACTGCCTGTAGGGTCTGTCGTCGCAAGCCGGCGCCGAAAGCCACTTCGCGCCGTCTTCGAGAAGAGGCGTGAAAGATGGCACCCGCCGGCACCTCGCGCTCGAACATCTCCTCCAGGCATAGCGCTTGGCCACACAGTTGCACGTCGTCGTTATCCCAGGCCCGGCGTTTGCCCCGTTTGTACTCGACGGGATACGGTACACCCTGATGAAACTCAACAATGTCGGCCGTGCCGGAGAGTCCAAGGGTCAACGAAAAAACTGGGAGTGCTCGTAGTACGCGCACTCCCGGCCGATTCTCGTATCCCGGTGTGTCCGCAGCCTCGTGCCGCAGACTACCTTCCACAGTAGAGGCATTCTGCCGGAAAATGCCCTCAATGTGAATCAGCGCTGCCCGGCGATCACAGTAGAGGTAGTGATTTAGAGCCGAAAGCAGCACTTCCTCAGGCACAGGCAGCTATGGGCTCAACCAAGCTCACGCCATCGGGCAGGTTCGTGCCGCTCACCTTCACGGCATAGTCCTCAAAGCGGCGTGGCGACTCCACACCTTCCTTCAAGGCTACCGATACCCGGTCGAATAGCTGGTTGGCCGGTGCTTCGCCTAGTGGAGTGGCGTGCTTGAAGACATACAGACCGCGGGCGCTCATCAGGCCACGAGCCGCTGAGCGGTCCAGGTCAAACATATTCCCTAGAGCCTTCCACAGCAGTGCCAAGTCTTCTTCGGTGAAGCCCGTCTGCTGAGCCATCGCAGCATTGATGAAGCCGTGGGCTCGATAGAGTCCGTAGGCGATTGTGTGCTTGCGGCCCATTTCGGTGTTTGCGGTTGTGCTGGCCTTCTTCTGCTCTTTCGTATAGGCGACACGAGTGATACCGTGCTCGGTGGAGAAAATGCGATCCACGGAGCGGGCAAAGGTCAGTTGCACGGGCCCGCGCACTTGGCCGCAATTGAATTCCTTTGTACTCATGACTGCGCCGAACGTGCGAACGTCGTAGAAGTTGTCGCACATCCAGGCTCTTGCCTTGGCAATCTGGTCGCGATTCTCCCTGTCCTGCTTCATCTGCAGGTGAGTGTAGGATCTTCCCTGTTGGCTTTCGAGCGTCACTCCGGAGGTAACGAAGATCTCGTAACGCGGCTGACCACCCATGGCGGCGGCTACGTAATCCCGGATCTTGCGCTTCAGACAAACGTCGGAAACCAAACCCTGGAAAGTCTCTGGATCGAACCGAGGCGCGTTGTCAAAATCCGGGTCACCGTTGGGATTACCGTCCTGGCAATCGAAAAGGTAGACGAAGTCATAACGGCTTTTCACGGTGTTGCTCATTCCTTATCTCCTTGGTCGGTCTGCTGGGCCTTGGCTTCGGACGCTTCCTTCGCTCTTCGGGTGTTGGCGGCACGCTGATGGTGAAACCCGAGAGCGAACCGGCCTTGGTCAACCAGGTTCAGGGCTGGCGGGAAGACAGTGCCGATCATCTCCCGAATCTCATCCATCTCTTCCTCAATGCGCTTCGCTGCACCAGGACGCTTCCCCCGTACCT
>CAYNDS010000071.1:0-19203 GCA_964395885.1 uncultured Solibacteraceae bacterium
TTCCGTTTCAGCGCGCGTTCCAGCCACTGAACCGCCGCAGCGTACTTTTCTTCGGCGAGCTCCAGTCGCCCCATTTCGAGTGCCGCCAGATCGAACTCGTGGGGTTCGCCGATCGCACGATAGTTGGCCGCCAGGGCCTCGACATCGAGCGCGAGCCCGTGCCCGGCGCCGGCAAGTACTTCTACAACCTGGGCGCCATTCTGGTGAACACCGGACAGAATGAGCCGGCAGGTGCCGCGTTCAAGCGCGCCATCGAAGCCGATGCCACGTACGCCGATGCGCATTACCAGTACGGCATCTTCCTGACCAGCCAGGCGAAGGTGAATGCTGACGGCTCCATGAGCTTCCCCCCGGGCACGCGGGAGTCGTTCGAGAAGTACCTGGAGTTGAAGCCCACGGGTCCGTT
Organism: uncultured Solibacteraceae bacterium; assembly: GCA_964395885.1. GTDB lineage: Bacteria > Acidobacteriota > Terriglobia > Bryobacterales > Bryobacteraceae > JAPKYZ01. The sequence continues at coordinate 407 of CAYNDS010000071.1, forward strand.
CGCGGATTCCGCCAAGGGCATGCTGACGACGATGGGCGGCAAGGTCGACACGACCTACAGCAACCCGTCGGCGCCGCCGCCGACCCAGAAGAAGGGTGCGGCTCCGAAGAAGAAGCAGTAAGCTGAGCACGTACAATGAAAGGCGCCTGCGGGAAGCGGTACCCTTCCCCGGGCGCCTTTCGTCTTTCTAAACGATGATCCGCGGCGTCCTCTACATCCTCGCTTCGATCTTCCTGATCGCCGTGGTGCGCATGATCATCGGCGCGCTGGGGAAGCTGTTTACGGAAACGTTCGGTGCGGGTGCCACCGCATCGGGCACGACCCCCACGGGGGGCGAACTGAAGAAGTGCTCCGTCTGCGGAACCTACTCACCCGCCGCGCTTGGGGCAAAGTCCGGCGGTAAGGACGTGTTCCTGTGCTCGGAGCAGTGCGCCACGAAGTACCGGAAGGCTTAGGGCCGTCCGCCTCCGTTTGGGCGGACTCAAGCGTCCGTATCGAGTTCCGAGATCTTCAGCCGCCGCAGCATGGAGGCTTTCTTGCGCTGATGGCGCTTCATGCGCTCCAGCACGCCTTCCAGGAATCGAACCGCTTCGACGATGTAGGGCCCTTTGTTCAGCATCACGCACTCGGCCCGGCCGCTCATGGCAGCATCGGTGACCTCGGCGCGGGAAGGCATCCCCTTTTTTGCCATCGTCTCCAGCACCTGCGTGGCCCAAATGACCGGCACGTGAGCCGCCTCACAGAGCCACAGGATTTCTTCCTGTACTTCGGCCAGACGCTCGAAACCGGCTTCGACGGCCAGATCTCCGCGGGCCACCATCACCCCTAAGGGCATCGTCTGCAGGCCCTGCAGCAGCAGCTTCGGAAGGTTCTCGAACGCAGCGACGGTTTCGATCTTCAGGACAATGCCCACGTCTGTAGCGCCCGCCTGATCGAGCGCGCGCTGCACCTCCTCGACGTCGCTTGGTTTGCGGACAAAGGACATCCCGATCATGTCGGCATGTCTGGCGGCAAACGCCAGGTCGGCGCGATCCTTCTCGTTCAGGGCGGGCAGTTTCAGGTCGGTGTCGGGAAGGTTGATGCCCTTGTCGGAGCGCAGTTTCGCACCGCTTGCCGCAGTAGCGGTAATCTCTACCTGAAGTCCGCTCTTGCTCACCCTGCGGACAATGCCGCCGATCTTTCCGTCGTCGAAGAAGATGCGCTCGCCTTCCTTGATGAAGGCGAAGACCTCGGGCAGAGTGCAGGGGATGGAGGCCGGTTTCGCGCGGGGTCCGCGGGTGGCGGGGCGCCCAGGGTGCGACGGGCCGGTGACGTCCAGAAGGTCACCGCGCTTGAGCAGGATGGGCTCTTCGGTCCAGGGCAGGTCCCCCACCGACCCTTTGGCGACGACGCGTCCGCGCCGTTTCACCTCGACGGGAACACCAGCCTCGACGGTGGCGGAGTAAGCGACCGACGTCCACCAGCCCTCGCCCGCTTTCTCCTCGAGAGTGAGCATCCGTTCCCGGCCCCGCGTATCCGTGAGAGTGAGCTGATCCTTCAGCCGCAAGGGCGGGTTGCCCAAGTCAAGCGGAAGGCGAACAGCGCCTGCGGGAGGCGTGGCATCCGAAGGACCGATCCAGATTCGCGCCGGTGCGGTCATCTGATCACGAAGGTCCCGGCGGGGGCGCCAGCGAACAACGCGCGCACGGGCCGCAATCAGACCGGTGCGCAGCTTCGGTCCCCCGAGATCCATCAGCACGCGGCAGCGGCGGGTGAGTTGACGATCCACCTCCTGCAGGTTGCGGATCATCGCGCTCCACTCGGCGGGCGAGTCATGGGCGCAATTCACGCGCATGATGTCCATGCCGGCTTCGACGAGATCGCGCACGAGTTTCGGGTTGGTGGCCGCCTCGGACGGCATCGTGACCATGACGCGCACCGGGTGGCTGGCGTGGGAACTGCCGAGCAGCCGCTGCGTGTTGCGTTGCAGAAGTGCGGGACCGGTGCTGAAGTCCACGGCAGGGGAGGCGCCGGAAGGCTTCCCCGTGGACTCGGACAAACGAAGCAGAACCCGCTCCACCGCCAGGAGGCTGGCCATGACGTGAGCCTCCGTCCGTCCGAGCGACGAGACGCCATAGGAAGACAGGATGAGTTGCAGGGAGCGCAGGTCCGTCTGACGCAGCGCAAGATAGTGAATCAGGTTGCGCGCACTGGCCTGCTGTTCTGGAAGAATATCGTCGAGTTGCCGCTCAAACTGGCGCTCCAGCTTCTGGCAGCGCTCAATCAACGCGGTGACCACGTCAAGGATGCGCTGCAAGGGCTGCGACTTCGCCACCTAGACCACCCTCAAGGCATGCCGCTGCAGGTCCTCCAGCGAGACGATCTCGAGCGTCTTCTCATGAGTCGCCTCCAGAATCACGGCGGGCGCGAAGCCGGCCAGCATGGCCTCCCGCCAACGGTTCGCGCAGAGGCACCACTGGTCGCCCGGCTTCAGTCCGGGAAACCACGGTGGGCGCGGCGTCGACAGGTCGTTGCCTTTGGCCCGGGTGAACTCCAGGAACTCGGCGGTCATCATCGCGCACACGACGTGGAGGCCGGCGTCGTCCTCGTCCGTGTTGCAGCACCCGTCGCGATACCAACCTGTCATCGGGTCCGTCGAGCAGCTTTGCAGTTTTCCGCCGAGAACGTTTCGCGCTTCTTTCATTCTCCGTTTAGGGTAATCCGATAGGCTGGAAGCCGGTGCACTCCCTGCTCCCTGATCTGGCGCCGCTCAAGGCGTCGCGTGACTTCCGGCTGGTGTATGGCGGGCAGTTCGTTTCGGCATTCGGCTCAGCGCTGACCTACGTGGTGTTGCCGCTGCAGATCTACCAGCTGACCCGGTCAACCGTGCTGGTGGGGTTGTTGGGCGTCGTCGAGTTCGTCGCTCTGCTGGCAATGGCGTTTGTGAGCGGTTTGCTGGCGGACCGCTTTGACCGGAGGCGGCTGTTGATCGCGACCGACGCGGCGCTGATGCTGTGCTGCGTGGGGCTGACCGTGAATGCACTCGCGGCCAAGCCGGCCGTCTGGCCTTTGTGGATCCTGGCAGGGCTGATGGCAGGCCTCAGTGCCATTCACCGGCCGGCGATGGAGGCACTCACTCCGCAGCTGGTGGAGACCCGGCATATGCCGGCCGTCTCCGCACTGCAAGGCTTCCGCTATTCGTTTGCCCACATCGCCGGACCGGCGCTGGCAGGGTGGCTGGCCGTGCGATACGGCATGGCGCTGGCGTTTGCCCTGGATGCGCTGACGTACCTGTTCGCGCTGGCGGTGATCACGCGCATCGCGTCGCGGCCGGTTCCGGGCCAGGAGGACACGATTCGCTGGTCGTCGTTTCTCGAGGGCTGGCGTTATGCCTGGACGCGTCAGGATCTGATCGGCACCTACCTGATCGACATGAACGCGATGTTCTTCGGCATGCCGAACGCACTCTTCCCCGCCCTCGCGGAGCGGTGGGGTGCGGAAACGGTTGGGATGCTATATGCGGCACCGGCGGTGGGTTCTCTGATCGTGACCGCAACCTCGGGCTGGACCATCCGCATCCGGCGTCATGGCGCGGCGATTGTCTGGGCGGCATCGCTTTGGGGCGTCGCGATTATCGGCTTCGGAATGGCCGACGCTTTGCCGTGGGCGATCGCATTTCTGATGGCGGCCGGCGCGGCGGACACCGTCAGCGGGATCTTCCGCGGGACGATCTGGAATCAGACAATCCCCGCACGGCTGCGGGGCCGGCTGGCGGCCATCGAAATGGTGAGTTATCTGAGCGGCCCCTACCTGGGCAATGCGGAGGCGGGCCTGGCGGCGCGGCTGTTCGGGCTGCGGACTGCCGTGGTTTCCGGCGGCGTACTCTGCGTGGCCGGGTCCGTTCTGTTAGCCGCGCTTCTGCCGCGGTTTTGGCGCTATCGCGCACCGGAATCCGGCGGAGGCGCGGTGTGATGAAATCAAGGCGATGCGCGTGTTGGCGATTCTGCTTGCTGGCGTGTGTGGCGCGGAGACCGCAAGCGTAGCCTCTTTGCGTGCGGCGGCACAGGCGTTGCGCGCAAAGGGCGATGCGGCCGGCGCCATCCGGGTGCTGGAGCAGGCCGTTCGTCTTTCGCCGCGGGATGCCGCGCTCCAGGACGAAATCGGCTTCCTGCTGGCCGCCACTGGCCGGCGCGCCGACGCCGTGGGTTGGTTTTCGCGCGCACTGACGCTCAATCCGCGATATGCACCCGCGCACTTCCACCTGGGCATCGCTCAATGGCTGGAACGGCAGCAGCAGGAAGGTGTCGCCTCACTGCAGCAGGCGGTATCGCTGGAGCCTCGGAACGCGGAGTACCGTTTCCGGTTGGGGCGCATGCTCTATGAACTGGGACGTGACGCCGAAGCGGCAACCCACCTGAGTGCCGCCGTGTCCGCAGACCCCAAGCGGGCAGAGGCATGGAACACCCTGGGACTGGTGCGGCAGCGCGAAGGCCGTCGGGAGGACGCGCGCGACGCTTATGCCGCGGCGGTGCGATTGGCGCCCGAGGAACCGGAGTATCGCAACAGTCACGGCTTCCTGCTGGCCGAGACCGGACAAGCAGAAGCCGCGGTGGCCGAGTTTGAGCGGGTGCTGGCCAGAAGGCCCGATCACCCCGGCGCCCGCTTGAATATCGGCTACGCCTGGCTGGTGAAGGGCGATGCAGACCGGGCCATCGCGCAGTTTCGCAGCGTCATTGCGCGGCACCCGAACCTGGCTGCCGCGCATTACGACCTGGCCCTGGCACTGAAGCAGAAGGATCAGTTGGATGCTGCGCGCGCGTCCTTCCGGGAGGCGCTGCGGTTGGATCCGGCGATGGCCGAAGGCTGGTATTCGCTGGGGATCACCGCTTGGCAGAGCGGCGACTTTGAGGAGACGATTGCAGCCATGCGACGTGCCACCGAGATCCAGCCGGACTATGCCCAGGCGCACTACATGATGGGCACCGCACTGAAGCAGAAGGGCGAGTGGGAAGCCGCGAAGAGTTCTCTCCAGCAGGCCATCCGGCTGGACCCATCGACGCCCGGCCCAATGAATACGCTGGCGCAAATTCTGCAACAGCAGGGCGATCGCGAGGGAGCTAAGAACTGGTTTCGCCAAGCCGCCGATGTCAAGCAGCGCAAAGAGACCGAGCAGGCGCAGCGCTTGCGCACCCCAGCCCTGGGCACCATGGACCTGACGAGGCGTTGAACGGCTGTGCGGCGTCGCGACTTTCTGCATTCGATCAGCCGGACCTTAAGCGTCTTCACGCTGGATCAGATCGCGCGAGCGTTGCCGCCGCCCGCCGTGCGGTTTGTAAACGTGGCTAAGGAAGCAGGATTGCGCAGCAAGACGATCTACGGCAGCGAGGCGCGCAACAAGTACCTGATCGAGACGACGGGTTGCGGCGCCGCGTTCTTCGACTACGACAACGATGGGTGGCTGGACATCTTCCTGGTGAACGGAACCCGCTTTGAGGCGAAGTGGACGGCGCAAGAAGCCCCGGTCAGCCGCCTATTCAAGAACAATCGGGACGGTACGTTCACGGACGTGACGGGACAGGCCGGTCTGGCACGCACGGGCTGGGGCGCAGGGTGCTGCGTCGGGGACTTCGACAACGACGGTTGGGATGATCTGTTCGTCACCTACTGGGGTGACTGTTCCTTATGGAAGAACCTGGGCAACGGAAAGTTCGTCGATGTCGCCGCGAAGGCTGGCGTGACGACGCGCACCGCCTCAGGACTGAAACGGCACAACACGGGTTGCGCCTTCATCGACTACGACAAGGACGGTCACCTGGACCTGTTTGTCGCCAACTACATTGACTTCGACCCGAAAACCGCGCCGCTGCCGGAGTCCGGCCCTTGCAAGTACAAAGGCATGTTGGTGGCATGCGGACCGCCGGGGTTGCAGGGTGGGAAGAACATTCTGTTCCGGAATAATGGAGATGGCACGTTCACGGACGTATCGGAACGCGCCGGCATTCTTCGCACGCCAGGCACGTATGGCCTGGGGGTGGTGGCGGCGGACTTCGACGATGACGGTTGGCCGGACATCTACGTGGCGAATGATTCGACGTCGTCAGCCCTGTATCGGAACAATCGGGACGGGACCTTCACCGACATCGCAATCGAAGCGGGTGTCGCCTATTCAGCCGACGGTAAGCCGCAGGCGGGGATGGGCGTCAGCGTCGCTGACTATAACGGCGACGGCCGGTTGGACATCGTCAAGACGAACTTCGCGGGCGACACCTCCAGCCTGTATGCCAACCAGGGCGCAATGGTGTTTGAGGATCAGACGATGCAATCGGGACTGGGGCGGATTACCCGGTTTCTCGGCTGGGGCGCCGCTTTCGTCGATTTTGACAACGATGGTCAGCCGGACATCGTCCTGTGCAATGGCCACGTCTATCCGGAAGTGGGCGAGACCGATCTGGAGTCCGGATACCGGCAGCGTAAGGTGGCCTATCGCAACTTGGGCGGCGGGCGGTTCGAGGAACTGGGCGAGGCATTGGGCCCGGGCTTAGCCGAACGTGTTCCGGGGCGCGGGTTGGCGGTGGGCGACTTCAACAATGACGGCACCCTGGATCTTCTGGTGAACTGCGTGAATGAGGCTCCGCAACTGTTGCGGTGTGATTCGACGACCGGCCATCACTGGTTGAAGCTGAAGCTGGTGGGGACGCGGTCCAATCGCAGCGGCATCGGTGCGCGGGTGATTTGCAACGGTCAGATCGATGAGGTGCGAAGCGGGGGCAGTTATCTTTCGCAAAGTGATCTGCGAGTCCACTTCGGGCTGGGTTCGGCCAGTAGCGCGAAGATCGAGGTGCGATGGCCGTCAGGGGAGGTGGATCGGCTCTCGGTGACCGTCGTCGACCGGGTGATCACGATCCATGAGGGGCGAGGCGAGGGGCGATGACGCTGGCGCTGCTTGTCTTGTTGGCTCAAGATCTCCTGAGCGGAGACCGTCCGGTGGTTCTTCTGTTCACGCGGACCGACTGCCCCATTTCCAACCGCTACGCTCCAGAAGTCAACCGGCTTCATCAGCAGTATCGGGGGCGGGTGGACTTCTATCTTGTCTATCCTCAGCAGGCGCTGGGCGCCGAGCAGCGGGACCAACATCGCGCGCAGTTCGGCTACGCGATGGATGTGGCTGCGGATCCCAACGGTTTGTTGGTCGATCGAGCGGGAGCGACAGTGACACCGGAAGCGGCGGTGTTCTGGGAGGGCCGCCTCGTGTATCGCGGACGGATCGATGACCGTTATGTTTCGTTCGGACGCGTGCGGCAAAAAGCAGACCAGCGCGACCTGGATGAGGTGCTTCAGTTGATCACCGCGGGCAAGGATCCGGGGCAACGGAGGACTCACGCCGTGGGATGCACGATCGAGCGGCCAGTCCGGAGTGCGCCCGGAGGATCCGGATCGAAGGGTCGCCCGTCCGCGGAGCGCGAACATTGAAGGCGATGCTCGCCGGTGGTGAGCCCACGGAGTAAGGCAGGAGAGAACTGTAAGGTTGCGGTGCCGAAGCCGCCGGACCGGCCGCCCTGCGTGTCCAACCAGATTCCCGGCAGGGCTATCGTCTTCCAAGAAGGCCGACGACACAACCGGCCATCGCGCGCCTGAACGTGCGGCTTGGGCAAACTCACCGCGAGGATGCGGTTCGGACGAGCTGACGCGGGGAGAGCGAGAGGAGCGAGCTTTGCACGGGAGCTCGGAACAGTCTGCCCGACAATGGCGATCACTGGGCACAGCGAGACTCAGTCGCCGGATGCTCCGATCGAGCCAGAGGGGACCCGTTCGTCGCCTCCCGTCGCACAGTCGAGTAGGCGGACTCGCGTAGTCGCGTATGCTGGCGGGCAGCACGGCTCCGATTGAGTTGCGATTTCCGGCGCGACTGCATCCGGTGCCCCAGGGAGGTCGAGTGAATTCGCAACACAGACTGGCAAGGCAGATCATCCTGGCGCTTCGGAAGAGGCTACTTGCCCGTCTCCACCCGCATGGGGCGCAAGTCGAACGAGTCACCGGAGGAAGCCGGCCACGACGAGCCTTGGTCGAAGGCCCAGGACAGCGAACTGGTCTTCCGCCACCGACGATACTCGAACCAGTCGCCCGAAAAGAGCAGTGCACGGCAAGACTCGCTCCAAGGATGCTCTGCGGTCGATCCGCAGCGGAGGATATCCTAGTCGCGCTCGCAGGGTGGACGCAGTCGAGCCCGGGGCGTTGCGCTTGCTGTCGCTCAGAAAAGGAACGTAAGCCCGACGAGGAAGATAAAGTTGTGCATCCAGGCTCCAGATCGTTGAGCCAGGGGTGCGACGGCAATCACCTGAGTCGGCGCCGGAGAGATCTGATCGCGCACCTCAAGTCGAAGGGCTGTGCTCTTGCCCAGGCGGTGTTTTACTCCCGCCCCCACCGAGACCATGGGCTGCCACTCGCCAGTACGCGTGAGGAATGCGAATCGATTGAGCGGCTGAACAGGAATCTCTTCGCCAGTACCCTCGAACCGTTTCACACCGGCGCCGCCGAGAACGTATGGACGCGTACGGCTGGAAGCGTCGGCAAGATGCCAGACCAGATCGTACTCGATTGCGTGCGTCTGAGAGGCGAAGGACGCCGTCGTGGGCCCGGAACTCAGCCTTGCTTGGTTGTTCTGCCAGGTGTAGCGAATCTCGCCGCCGAGGCGACGGAACATATTCTGGCCAATGTGAGCGGTGATGGCTGCTGCGGGCCGAAACGACGCTTCTGCGCTGGCCCCTCCACTCCGAATGGTTTGTGACGTGTAGATGCCTGCACCGGCACCGATTCCGAATTCCCAGCGCTGCGCCGAGGCGGGGATCGAAAGGAACAGCGAAACGCTGCACAGGAAAAGGATTCGCGCGAGTTGCATTAGGGGATCACTCTGACGCTGACGGCGGTCGAGGCCGGCCCTTGGCTGATCACCAGCGGGATGTCGAAGCCAGTGGGGGCCGAGGGAGAAACCCGGGCCTGGATCTGGTACAGACCGGTGGTGCCGGGCGTCGCCGCGCTTGTTTCGACCGTGAGTTCGACACCGCCCAACTCCACCCGCGGAGGAATAGCTGGTTCGGCCATTGGCTCGGAAGGAGCCGGAGATCCCGCCGGAACATCCGGAAAGGTTCGCCCCATACCGGTGAGGAAGATGGTGATCCGATCCCCGCGACGTACGGGGTTTGAGCCGGTTGCAATCAGGCCGTTGCGAGCATTGTAGACCGCCGCTACCGGTTGGTCGAGACCAGGCGGCTGGATTCGGAATACGGCGGGCGCCGCCGGTTGCACGACCGTCGTGAAAGTATCGCTTACCCCGCCCGGCGTTCGCAGAAGGAACTGTACCGTCCCCGCGAGGTTTGCCGGAAGCTGCGCGTTGATCTGCGAGGGCGAGACAAACAGCATCGGCACCGTCGCTCCATTCACAGTCAAGCAGCTCTCACCCAACGCCGTCGGAAGCGGCATCTCTTGCGTCGCGACATTGACTGGCGACAGGTGCGAGCCAAAGATGGACACCAGTCCGGAAGGCGCCAGACCACCGGATCCATCGGCCGAGTTCACCACTCGCTCCAGGCGAGGCGCCACCGTGGCAGCGTCGTAGTTCCATGGCAGAATCGTGACTCCGGAGCGAGTGAGAGTGACCACACCGGCGCGATTCGCCAGAGCTGCGACGGTGCGCGTAAACCCTTCCCCCGCCACAGGAGCCAAATGGTCCTCGGCAATCCGTGTGGTTCGCATCCCGTTGCCCGTCGCGTCTACCCGCTCCAACATGTTGGGCCCCATCCCGCGCAAACCCATTTCGTCGACAAAGTCGAAGCCGAACACGGCCGTATTCAAGCGGCGTACCGGTACAAGCGAACTGTTCAGGAAATTGCTTCCCGCAACGTATTGCCCAAAGCTGGACGCCGCATAGGTTCCACTGAGGCGCTCCACGTCGCGTCGCGACACGGTGAAGGTGTCCGCCGAGCTGTCGTATAGCAGAACGTTGCCATCCGCCTGGGCCGCGAGTATGGAAGCACCGTTCGGAGCCGCAGCAAGCCTCGTGTTCAGATGAATGTTGTTCTCCCAAACGCCTAGGGTCGGAAGTTCCGTCGCGCGACGCGTCGGAAAGTCAACCAGGTCGATCTTGTTCTGCGGACCCGCAACGCGTGTTGCCGCAAGAATCGCCCTGCCGGAGGCGGCAAGCGATCGCGGATAGTGCCCGAACGGAAACACGATCGGCTCGTCGGGGAGCATCGTCTCCAGGTCAATCACGGTTGCGACCTGCGAGTTATCGTTGCCGACCAAGAGATAGCGCCGATCGAAGCTGATCGCCAACTGCGTCGGCGTGTTCCCGGTCTTCCAAACCGCCACCTGACGATGGCTCGCGGCGTCGAAGGCGAGCACCTGGTTCGTATCCTGGCGGAGAACATAGAACCGATTCCGGACCGGGTCTGCGAGGAGATCCACCAGCTGTCCCGGCACCGGGACGGTTGTACCGCGCTGATCCGGATCCTTGCGCTGGAGCAGCAGCCGGACAGGGCGCGGGATCCGCACCGAATCGGGTGCCGCGATTTCGATTGCCGCCGCCAGAGAATCGACGCCGGGCGGCAACGCGCTCAACTCCGCAGTGACCCGAATGGTTGCAGGTGTGATTCCGCTTTGTGACGGGCTGAATCGAATCCCCGGAACACTACTACTGACGCGAAACCGGGTTGCCTGACCGCTGTCGTCCAAAATAAGCAGTTCGGCGGATAGCTGGCCCCGATCACATGAACTGGCGCGCAGAACGAGGTCCTCTCGGTCGGACCGGACACGCCGTTCCTGCGACAGCCGGCCCACCGGCAGGATCATCACGCCGCTTGCCGAAAGCAGGTAGGCGTTCCTCCCGCCCATGTCGAGAATGCCTTTGCCAGCCAGGTGCTCCTGGATTTCCAGGCGCTCCAGGACGGCGAGATTGTCCGCGTCGACAACCTGCAGCACGGGCGGAGGCAGATTTGCCGGGTTCGCCCCAGCGGTGCTGTCCGGAACCTGAGCGTAGATGCGCCCTCGCGGCCGGTCAAGCACATGTCCACCGACTCCGAGCAGCCCCGAAGGATCCGGAAACTGCGCCAGAAGTTGGCCCGGGCGATTGAAGAGACCCCATCCCATCGTGTAGCGGGATCCGTCGGCGTCCACGCTGACCGCCCGAGGCCCGAAAGCGGGCGTGGCGACGTAGCCGAGCGAAAGCAAGCTCCGGCCGACGACGTCATAGCGAAATCGAATCGTATCGGTCAGCCCGTAGATCCACCGGCCATCACCGGAAGCAGCCATGGAGGCGGCGACAATGGCAGGCGGGAAGCTTGCGGGCGGGCGCGGAAGCGTGTTCGCGGTGACGTTCTGCACCGTGTCCAGCAGCCGCACCGCCCCTGTCTCGGGATCAAGCAGGAGGAACTCCGTCGCCGTCAGAACCAGTGCTTGTCCGTCAGCTCCGAAGGCCACTCCCAACGGCGCTGCAGTCAGCCCCAGCACCTGCCGTTGGTTCGTTGTTAAGTGCACCAGGGTCAGTGAGTTTCGAGATACGGCAGGCGCTTCCCGCGGCCCATAGTGCGTTACGGCCAGCCAGCGTCCGTTCGGTGAGATCGCAAGCGAATAAGGGTTCGGCGCTACGTTCCAGGAGGTGCGGACCGACTGTGTCGCCAGGTCAATCACCTCAACCCGGTTGGCCGTGAAGTTCGCCACGTACAGAACGCCGCGAGCCTCGTCAATGGCGAGGTCAGATCCTTGACCGCCAAGGGGCAAGACGCGTCCGAACGGCGCTGCCCAGCCGCTGACTTGGCCGAGACAGAGAACCGCTATCGCTACTGTGAACTGCTTCGCCGGCACGTTCGTTCGCTTCCTCAGCAAGACCCCTGGCGGCTATTCCTCGTCCGTCGCGTTGCTGCGGCGCCGCAGAATGATGATGCCGAGCAGAACCACGGCCAGCGCGGCACAAACCATCCGAACCATCGTGACGTCCATTTGAGTCTCCTTGTCCTTGCTTCTGGCGGCGGAATTGCCTTTGGAGGGCTTCCTCCCGCTCTTCAATTGCTGTATCGACAGCTGACGCTCGGAACGTTAGAGCCGATCAGACAGAATTCATCGTTGGAAGCAGATCGCGCACGATTCGCACGGCCACCGGGCCCACGGTGACGACAAATAGCGAAGGCAGAATACAGAAGAAGATCGGGAAGACAAGCTTCACGCCCAGCTTCGCGGCCTTCTCCTCGGCAATCTGGCGCGACTGCACGCGCATGTACTCGGCATGCGTCCGCAGGCTGTAGGCAATGCTGGTTCCGAACCGGTCCGCCTGGATCAGCACGGCCACCAACCGCCGCAGATCCTCCACTGCGGCGCGATCTCCCAAATTGCGCAGCGCATCCATCCTGCGCTTACCCGCCTTCAGTTCCAGATTCACCATCAGGAACTCCTCGGCAATTGCCGGGTAGGCGTGCTCCAATTCATTGGCGACCTGAATGATGGCTTGATCGAGGCCAAGCCCGGACTCGACGCTGACCACCATAAGGTCGAGCGCATTCGGCAACCCTCGCTGAATCTGCTTCTGCCGCTTTGCGGCCATCCACTTCACCCACTCATTCGGCAGGAAGAAGCCAGCCAGAGCCGAGGCCGCAAGGAACAGCAGGCGGTTTGTCGGATCGCCTTCGCTCGACCCGGTGAGCAAAAACGCCAGCAGCGCGAGCAAACAGGTTCCCGCAACCTTCGCCCCATACAGAATCGGGACCGCCTTTTCGTTGCGAATTCCCGCGCGGATCATCCGCTTCGTCATCACGGACGCATTGGCCGGCGAAGCCGGCACGACCTTGCCAATACGGACAATAAGGTCCTGAAAGACCAGGCTGGGATGTGCCGGCGGCTCTTCCGCCGCGACACCGGCGTTGACACGATCCATGGCCTTCGCCGGATCGACCCACAGCTTCTTCCCGAGCAGCACCCCACCCAGGGCGACTGCCAGGAAGATCGAGACGAGCGTCCAAAGTTCCAGCATGGCTAAATCTCGATGGTGACGATCTTGTTGATGATGGCGTAGCCGATCACCTGAAGGCCAATCGCGCCCGCCGCCATGTAGTTCCCGATCTCGTCATTGAAGAAGAAATGAACGTAGGCCGGGTTGAGCCAAAGCATCAGAACGGCGACGGCAGCCGGAATGGCGCTCAATGCGGTGCCGGTCATGCGGCCATGCGCCGAGATCGCCTTGATCTTGCCACGCAGCTTGAAGCGTTCGCGGATGACGTATGCCAGTTTGTCCAGGATCTCCGCCAGGTTCCCGCCGGTCCGTTTCTGCAAGAGCACGGCGGAGACAAAGAAGCGGAGATCAAGCGAAGGGATCCGGTCGGCCAGCTTCTGCAGCGCCTGTTCGAGCGGCAGTCCCAGCTTGTGCTCGTCCGAGGCGCGGCGAAACTCTCCGGACAGCGGCTCGGGATACTCCTTGTGAATCATGTCGAGTGAGGCCGCAAAGCTATGCCCGGCACGCATCGACCGCGCCACAAATTCCAGTGCATCCGGGAAGACCTCTTCAAACTTGTGCAAGCGCTTCGCCCGGGTCTTCATGACGTGAACGAACGGAAGACTCCCGGCAACGGCGCCACAGGCAAAGTTCACCACCAGCAGATTGCCGGGGATGAACTGCCAGGCAGCCGCGAAGGCCGCAAGAAACAGTCCGAGGCTTGCATGCGCCAACCGCGCCGGGCGCCAGCGCAGGCCGGCCTGTTCCAGGAGCTTCTCGACGCGCGGGGCGAGATTCCATCGCCGCATCAGGCCGAGCACGATCCGGCCGGTTGTGGAATCCTCGGAAAGAATCAGCGGACCGGAGTGTTTTGCCTTCGCCTTCCCCTTCTTGCCGCCAGCCGCCACAGTACTCTTTGCCGCGACCGGCTTCAGCCGCTCCTCGAGCTTTCGGGCATCGGCGCGGCGGAAATACTTGCTGGCCAAAAACCATCCGCCGATGGCCAGCAACCAGACGGCGACTGCAATTGCGGCGAATCCCAACATGGCTAGATTTCCACCACTTCGTCGAAGATGTCGAGCGGCAAGTGGATGCCGGCCGCCTGCAGCTTCTCAAAAAACTTCGGCCGGATGCCGCAGCCGGCAAACCGTCCCATCACCTTGTTGTTCTCATCGAGGCCCTGCTTCTCGAACACGAACAGGTCCTGCAGCGTGACGATCTCTCCCTCCATGCCCGTCACCTCGGTAATGGACATGACCCGGCGCGAGCCGTCGCTCAGGCGCGCGGCCTGCACGAACAAATGAACCGCACTCGAGATCTGTTGCCGGATCGACACGAGTTTCATGTTGGAGTTCGCCAGCGAAACCATCACTTCCAGGCGCGAGACGCCGTCGCGCGGAGAGTTGGCGTGGATCGTCGTCAGTGATCCGTCGTGGCCTGTGTTCATCGCCTGCAACATGTCGAGGGCCTCCTCGCCGCGGACCTCGCCAACGACGATCCGGTCCGGGCGCATACGGAGACTGTTCACAAGGAGTTCCCGCTGCCGGATGGCGCCGTTGCCCTCGAGGTTCGCCGGCCGGGTCTCCAGCCTGGCCACGTGCGGCTGCTTCAACTGCAGCTCGGCCGCATCCTCAATCGTGACAATCCGCTCTCGCGGCGCGATGAACCCGGAAAGGGCGTTCAGCAGGGTCGTCTTACCGGCACCGGTTCCCCCGAGAATAATGATGTTCAGGTGCGCGCGGACAGCGGCCTCCAGTAGCGCTCGCATCCCGGGCGTGAGCGCCTTCTTGTCCACGAGATCGTCCAAGGTCAGCTTGTCTTTTGAAAACTTTCGGATCGACAGCAAAGGACCATCGACGGCGAGTGGCGGAATCACGGCATTCACACGCGAACCGTCCAGCAGTCGCGCATCCACCATCGGATTCGATTCGTCAATCCGGCGTCCGACCTGCGAAACGATCTTGTCGATAATCCGCAGCAGGTGCGGCGTGTCGCGGAAGCGCACGCTGGTCAGCTCGAGAAGACCGCGCCGCTCAACATAGACCTGATTGGCCGTGTTGACGAGAATGTCGGAAACCGTCGCATCCTTCAGCAGCATCTCGAGCGGCCCCAGACCGAACACTTCGTCGAGGACTTCATCGGCCAGTTGCTGTTTGTCGGAGGCGCTCAACAACGTCGGCTCGGCATCGAGCAGGTTCATCAGCGCCTGCCGCACTTCGCTGCGCACCCGTTGGTTGTCGATCGCGGCGAGCGCTTCGAGATTGATCTTGTCCAGGAGCTTGCGATGCAACAGGAATTTCAGCTCCTGATGCTGCTGCGATAAGGCCGGCGTCGCGGGCGGGGGCACCGGCAGTGGCAACGGGGCCGGCGACGGAGCAACCGGCGGATTGGCAGCCGGGGGTGGCGCGGCAGCCGCTTTGGGGAGCGTAAAGCTGAAGTTCATTCCGTCCTCCTCGTTCGCCGTCACGTGCTCAGGCCGCTGTCCGGCTCTTGGCTTCGTCCTTCTCGCGCTTGCGCCTCATCAGCTTGGCCGTCAGCGGCTCGACGGCTTTTCCCAGATCAATTCGCGAGTCCTCTCCCGGCGTCTCGGCGGGCAGAAGACTCTCGAGCCGGCCCGAGAACAGCTTGTCGAGCTCAGCCGGAACCAGCACCTCCCGTTTCGAGACGCGGTTCACAATCACCCGCGCCCGCTCCTTTCCGAACCCGAGCGCCTGAATCAGTGCCACGGCCCGGCGGGCCAGATGCAGACTGGCCAGATCGGCGGTGGTGACCAAATAGAGCAGATCGGCGGAAGATATCGAAACGAGACTGATTTTCTCGAACGCCACCGGTAGATCGACCAGAACGAAGTCGTAGCGGCGCCGGGCAGGCTCGAACACCTCGGCAAATCCCGCCCAATCCAGTTCCTCCAAATGCGGCGACGGCGGCGCGGGCACGAGATCAACCCCGTCCACCGCGCAGGCACCCCGAAACCAGTTCGGACTCCCCGCCGAGGCCAGCCCCGAGACCAAGCTCGGTTCCTGGCCGGTCAAGGGCATGCCGAAACGCAGGCCTCCCGCACCGAGGTCGCCATCAATGACCAGGACGCGACCCGCCTGCTTGCGGGCTAGCGACTTGGCAATCTCCAGGGTCAGCGTGGATGCGCCGGAACCGGGCTTGACGGAGCTAAAGAAGGCGAGGTAACCCGAGGCCGTTTCCGGCTCCGGCGCAACCACGCGCACCTTCCGAATCCGAGCCAGCGCCTCCTGCTGCTGCGCAGCCTCGAAAGGCGCAGCAAGGAATTCGGAAACGCCGCGGCGCAACAGCGACACCAGGCCTTGTGAATCGAGCCGCCGGTCAAGGGCGACGATCGCCGTCCCAGGCCGCGCACCATGAATCAGGTCAATCAACTCACCAGCCCGGACCGGATCCGTCGCAACGTCGAGCAGTACGACATCCGGCTCCAACTGCCGGAGGCGCATCTCCATTGCCTGTTGCGGTGGATACTGCTTCAGATCCGCAATGATCTGGAAGGCCCGAACCGTCGAAACCGTGGCCAGGAACTGGTCCGCCATCCCGCGGTCCGGAGCGATCAGAAGGCTTTGCAGGTCGAAGTCCGGCAAATGCCAACCTCCTAGTTCGACTTCGGCGCGGTGATCGCTGTCAAGCCGCTTTCACGGGCGCGCCGCGTCTCGACTGCCTGCTTGGCCACGGCCATCTGCCGGGCACTTTGCTTCGATGGCGCTGGCGAGGATGGGGCGGCAGCACCGGATCGAGGCACGGACGCCGCGCCTGCCGCGGGAACGATCTCAGGCAGGAACTCCTTTAGGAACTTCGGCCCGGGGCTTGGCGTGCCCGCCTCCACGGGAGAGGCGAGTTCCGGCGTGACCATCACGATCAGCTCCGTTTTCGATCGGCTCTCGGACCGGCTCTTGAACAGGGCGCCCAGTACCGGCACGCTGGACAGTCCAGGGATCTTGGCGAGATTCTCCGTCACGCGGTCATCCATCAGTCCACCAATGACGAAACTCTGCCCTTGTGCCAGTTCGATGTTGGTCTCCACTCGCCGTGTGGCCAAAGCGGGAATCGTAAACCCGGAAAGCGTCACCGCGTTCGCCATGTCGATCGTGCTCACCTCGGGCTTCACGTACAGCTTGATCGTTCCGTTCTCCGTCAGCTGTGGATTGAAGGTCAACCGCACGCCGAATTCGCGAAACGTAATCGCAACGGCACCCACAGCAGCACCACCCTGAATGACAGGAACCGGAAACTCGCCACCCACCAGAAAGCTTGCTTCCTTGCCCGCTGTCGTCACCAGGTTCGGCTCCGCGAGAATCTGCAGTACACCCTGATTCTGAAGGGCGCGAATGAATGCCATCAGGTTCAGGTCGGGACGGAAGGCGAAAATGTTCAACGCATCCGAGATCGTCAACCGGCTCTGCCCGCCGGGTGGGAACTGAATGTCAGGAGCCGCAAACTGCCCCGTCGTGGTGCGCCCAATCGTGTTCCCGGCCCCAAGCGGCACCAGGTTGACGCCAAAGCTGCTGCCGACATTGCGATTCAACTCGGCAAAGCGCACCCGCAACACGATCTGGCGCGACACAGGCCCCGCTGCAACTTGCAGGTGATTCACCACCGTCTTCGCGAGCGGTGCGGCAATCGCCGCCGCGCGATCAAAGACATCCTTCGAAGTCACCCGCCCGGTGAGCGTCACTCCATCGCGCGCAGCTTGTACCTGAATGGCTTCACCCGGAAAGGTCTCCCGCAGCAGTTTCCGGATGGGATCAAGGTTATGCTCGACCGCGACGTTATAGAGCGTTCTCTGCCCGGTCTTGGCCCACACCACGACCGTGGCCACACCGTGGCCCTTGCCGTGAATCAGAAACTCGCGGGAAGTTGCCGGGACTGTATCGACGACCGCCGGATCACTCGTTGAGATGCGCGTGACATCCGCCGGATAGTCAATGACGAGACTCCTTCCCAGCGGCACTTTCAACTCGACGATGCTCGAATCGAGCGCGGCCTTCAAGGAGGTGGCCTCAGCACCCAGCAGACCCGCTACAAGGAGCCAGATCATGGTTTTGCCTCGCTGTTCTCCATTGCCATCTGTTCGCTGACGCCGAACGGCGAACGGGAAGTCCGCGCCGGAAGCACGGTCTCCAACGTCTTTGCCGCGCCCCGGATCACCACGATCTGCTCCGGCTGCGGCGGCAAGGGCGACGGCACCAATTTCGGAATCGCCGGTGGCGGCGTCTCACGAGCGACAGCAACCCGCTTCGGGCGGCGCGCCTCCGGATTGTCGGCATAGGCGCTCACCGGCACGTCATCGGACGGTCCGGCAGTTCCGCCCTTGCCATAGAGTTGATTCAGGTTGCTTCCCGGAGTGGGCTTCACCGTGTTGTCGCGTCCATTGCGCAAAACCAGCTGGATTCGTCCTTCACTCGCCGACAAGGTCAGGACCTCGGCCTGCTCTGGCGTCACCAGTAGCGTCACCGTAGGGGCATTGATCGCCTGCCCGCGCGCATCGGGCGCGAGAGTCGTGCCGGCGCTCAGAACCTGGATGTTCTGCAGGACGGTCGCCGTCGTCGTCGCCTGCTGATTCGGAGCCCGTCCCGTCACCAGCACATCCACGCGCAGGCCCGGCTGAACGAAGCCGGCAACACCGACAACGTCGGTCACGCGCACCGTGACGGCCCGCATCCCGTCCGGGATCACCGGCGCCAGCCCCAGTCCGGCGCCCTTGGCCGCGAGACGGCCTTCCAGAATCGGCTCATCCAACAGCACGTTGGAGATCACCGGACGGTCCACCACCTCTTCCACCTTGGAGAACGCACCCTTCGGGAAGGCACTCTCAGCCACCTTGACC
>CAYNDS010000072.1:0-2648 GCA_964395885.1 uncultured Solibacteraceae bacterium
CTGCGCGTCGCCGAGGAGGCCGCGTGGCTGCGAGTGCCTGCCAGTGTCTCGGCGTCGTCGGGCCAGCCGGCCGCCATTTCAGTTACCGCAGATCCAGCGAGCTTGGCAGTGGGAAGCTACACAGCTTCCGTTGTCGTATCGGGCCCTGGCTTGGCCAATGCGGTTCTTCGGGTGACATTGACCGTCGGTTCCCCTTCGGGCCTGATTTCACCCACCCCGCTGGGGCTAACGTTTACGGCGGTGCAGGGGGGCGCCGCTCCGCCCGGACAGCGAGTGACGATCCTCAATCCCGGAACCGGGCTAATGGATTGGCGAGCTTCGGTGTCCACTCTCTCCGGCGGAGATTGGTTGCAGGTTTTTCCTCCGCAAGGCACCTCCGACGGCACGGCAAACCCGTCCGGACTGCAGGCCTTTGTCCGCCCGGATCTTCTCCCGGCGGGCGACTATTACGGCGTGGTTCGGCTGGATTCGACGACGGCCCGGAACACGCCACAATTGCTGACCGTTGCGCTTCGTGTGCTGCCGAGCGGATCCTCGTTACAGGCCTCGCCTTCTGGCGTGCAGTTGGTGAACGCGAGCAGCCAGACGGTGAGCCTTTCCCTCACTGGACTCACGGCAGCGGAGTTTTTCCTCACGACCTCGACGCAGGACGGGGCCGAGTGGCTGGAGGCAACGCCAGAGTCCGGCATCTTGCAGCCCGGTCAGCCGCTGACCTTGACCGTGCGGAGCCGTCCCGCTGAACTGACTCCCGGTCTGCGTCTGGGGCAAGTCATTCTGCAAGTGGCGGGGGGCGAACGAAAGGTCCTGGACGTGGCGCTGTCGATTATCCCGGGCGGGGCGGCCGTCCCTGCCGCCGCGAGTGAAGTAGAGCCGCGAAACGGGGTGTTGTGCTCCCCTACCCAACTGGTCCCGCTTTCCACGTTGTTCGCGGGCGGTTTCAACGTTCCGGCAGGTTGGCCGACGCCGGTGGAGGTTCGGGTAGTGGATGACTGCGGGACGCCCTTGAACGCGGGAGACGTCACAGTCTCATTCTCGAATGGGGATGCTCCACTGTCGTTGGTGCCTATCGGGAACGGCCGTTGGAGCGGCACGTGGACGGGAAGAAACGCTCTGACGCCCGAGGTGACGGTGACCGTGCTGGCGGTGGATCGGGATCGTCAGTTCCGCGGGCAGTTCTCCATGGTGGGTGGCGTTCAATTGAATCCGGATGCGCCGGTGGTGGCGTCGGGCGGGGTGGTCAATGCCGCGACGTATGCGCCGCGCGCACCTCTGGCGCCAGGTTCATTGATCTCGGTCTTCGGCTCGAAACTGGCGACGACGACGGCGCAGGCAGCGGCGTTCCCCCTGGCCGGAACCCTTGGCGTCACGACGGTCACAGTAGGCGGACGCGCTCTGCCATTGCTCTACGCTGCCGACGGACAGATCAATGCGGTGATGCCCTTCGATTTGCCGCAGAACACACCTCTTGGCGTCCTGGTTCGCCGTGGCGCGACCATCTCCGTACCAGAGCCGGTGATCGTTGCCTCCAATCAGCCCGGCCTGTTTACGCGCGACAGCAGTGGCTCGGGACAAGGGCTGATCGTCAACCTTCAGGGACAACTGGTCGACGCTTCAGCGGCGGCGGCCAGGGGGGACACCGTTCTGCTGTTTGCAACCGGACTGGGGGCAGTGACGCCGAGCGTCGATCCGGGAACGGCGGCGCCGTCCAACCCGCTCGCAGCAGCCTCAGGTCGTGTGACCGTGACTGTGGGGGGACAGCCGGCGCAGGTGGTCTGGGCAGGGCTTGCGCCCGGGTTTACCGGACTCTATCAGGTGAATGTGAAGTTGCCTGCCAGTTTGCCGCCGGGGACGTTGCCCGTCGTTCTCGATGTGAACGGGCGTGCCAGCAACACCGTCACCGTGCAGGTGCAGTAGTGCTTAGCCGCCGATCTTGAGAGGCAATCGAAGGAGGAGCGGCTGATTCGGCCGGCTCTTCACGCGGTAGAGCGTCTGCGGCATCGCGTCTGACTGAGTGAGCAGATGCTGCTTGTCACCCCCCGCCTCACGCTCCGCTTCGGTGAGTGTCCGCCCGGCGCCACCCACCAGTTCCAGATGCTCCACCTGCATTCCGTACTCCCGCTCCCACTGCGCTAAGCGGTCCGACGTCACCTGAGCGGGCTGACGGCTGTTGGTGACCAAATCCGGGATGGGTTGTGGTGTCACCAGAACGGTGAGCACTTCACCGGTATGCTCCGGACGGCTCCGAACCAGACGGAAACTGGAGATCCGGTCCCGACGGTCCGGTACTTCCACCTGACGGCCGGCGGCGACAGCATTGTCGCCTTGCGGCGTCTGGAAATTGGGGTAGATCACGTAGGCAGCACCGAGCGTGCCGTCTGCGTACTGTTCCCGATCCAGCACGTAGAGGAACCCCGTGCGAGGCACCTCGACTGATAGGCGCACGCGCTCACCGGGCTTGATCGGTGTTCCGGCTTCGATGCGTTCTGGCACCTGCTCCACTGTTGTTTCGGTGTCATCGTCCAGAAGCAGGATGCGGGTCGAAGGATCGTCGTCGGGCCGTGCCTGGCGCAGCCGCCAGAACGTGACTCCGACAACAGCGTCTTCTGCAGAGCGGGGTGCCGTTCGGCTTTCGACGCGGTAAACGGGCG
>CAYNDS010000072.1:2658-15210 GCA_964395885.1 uncultured Solibacteraceae bacterium
GGGTAGAGCCCTACTTGAACCACACCTTGTACACGATCATCCCCGCCAGCGCGATGGCCAGCAGCACGTCGAGCGTGATTCCCACGTAGGCCAACCGCTGATAGCGACGATGACGCGCCAGCGCCGTATCCCACAGCATCCGAGTATCGTCGTCGCTGGCGAGGAGCCATGCGGGCAGCAAAACCGCTCCCGCCGCCGCGGTAACCCAAATTCGCCGGACCATCACAGACATTATGCGCAATCCCGCGCGCAATTACCTCAACCGGCGAACTAAGGACTGAGAAGCTCCAGCAGGTGCACCATCGTTGGTCCGGCAATGCGGAGCACACTCCGGGAGTCGGTATCGTCGGCCGCAACGGCGGGAAGCAGCCAACGGGAGTTTGCAAAAAACGCCGCGAACTCCTGGGAGGTCTTCGCCGGGACCGGACCGGCGGCGACGTTGCTGAAGGGCTGCTCCACCGGTTGAAGGGAGAACACGATCCAGACCTTCTCGGTCCCGCGTTCATGATTGAAACGGATCTCGGCCTCGCCCGCGCCGTCGAGCTCCGGAAGGCGGATCCGGGAGCCTGCGGTCACTCTCGCCGAGCCGGAATTGGAAGTGGGGGACGGGAAGAGGACGGCGTAGCGGCGTGGCGCATTGCCCTTTGTCGGCGCCTCGTTGATCACATACAAGTAGCCATCTTGCAGCACGTCGAAGTCGAAATGGATGCGATCTTCGCGATCGAACAGAATCGGCTTTGACAGGCGAACGGCATCGCGGAACGGTTTTCCATTCCGGTATCGCTGGACGGTGATCGAGTAGGCAAACTGTGTCTCGGCGGGCTTGGCGGCAGTGGGGGCGGGAGCGCTTGGCCCACCTCCCCTGGGACGCAGCCACAGACCTACCACCAGCGCAGCAACGACCAGCGAAATTCCCGCCAAAATCCAGGGCCAATGGCGGCTTGTCGCCGGAGCAGCGGGTTCCGCTGGAGAGCGGGCAGCGGAACGGGGCGCCGACCGCAGCGCTTCCGAAAACGATTCACTGAATGCCCGCGCACTGCTCCATCGGGCCGCCGGGTCATGCTGCAACGCTTTGGCGATGGCGACGCCGGCCGCTGGCGGGACCGACGGGCGAAGGCGAGCAATATCCGGCCAGTTTCCTTCCTTCTGCATGAGCATCAGCTCAAACAGCGGACGACCCGCCGCAGGGGTGGCCCCCGCAAGCAGCTCAAACGCGATGACACCGAGCGAATAGACGTCGCTGGAGGCGGAGGGTTTGCCCTCAAACTGTTCCGCCGCCATGTAGGCGAAGGTGCCCGTCACCTTTGTCTTGTCCGCATCACCGGCCAGCGAATCCGCGACGCTGGCGATGCCGAAATCAATCAGCGTGACGTGCTCTCCGCCACCGGGCCGCTCCGTCAGCATGACGTTCTCCGGCTTCAAGTCGCGATGCGTGACACCCTTCTCATGCGCTGCCGTCAGGGCTTCGCCCATCTGCTCGATGATCTGGCGCGCGCGGACCAGGTCCATCCCACCCGGCTGAATCGCCTGACGCAGCGTGATGCCTTGCACGAACTGCTGAACCATGAACGGCTGCCCGGTGGGCAGGACTCCCTGGTCAACGATGGCAACCACGCCCCGATGGTGGATGCGGGCAAGCGCTTCGATCTCCTGCGTGAACTTTCGGCGGGACCACTCTTCGGCCGTTGCGCGTTCCAGCAGGACCTTCAGCACCACGGGCCGGTTGAGCAGTTGCGTATCAACGGCAAGGAACACAGCACCGAAGCCGCCACGAGCCAGCTCCCGCTCGATTCGGTAGCGTTCCTTAACCAGTGTGCCGACCAAAGGGTCAGTCATGGTTGGTGAAGAGGAGTTTTCCACCAGACTCCTTCACCAGCCGGAGCGAGGTGGATCCGACCAGATTTTCGATTCGCCTGACGGAAGGCTTCTCCGCGAGCATATAACAGCGCTGAGGAGCGCGCCACCGGGCGAGCAACTGCGCGTCATCCAGAAAGACGTTGGGGCGCCAGGCGCGTAGCTGCCGTACTCCAGATTGTTCACACGGCCGTTCCATAGCAGTACCTGCCGGGGTTGTGCGTAGAAGAACACGCTGGAAAACGTGTAGTACTGGTTGTCGAAGATGAGGTCGCCCGGGGGCGCGTCGCGATACGCTTCGGCCAGTTCCCGTGAGCCGAGGTACGGGTCGAAGGCGATCAGCGCCTGGCGCGCGGCATGAAGAAACAGCACCATCGCCACGGTCACCG
The DNA here is from genome assembly GCA_964395885.1 of uncultured Solibacteraceae bacterium. Lineage (GTDB taxonomy): Bacteria > Acidobacteriota > Terriglobia > Bryobacterales > Bryobacteraceae > JAPKYZ01. Next base: position 4,902 of record CAYNDS010000072.1, read on the forward strand.
CCACGACAGACCATCTTCGGTTCCAGGCAAGCGATCCCGTGATGGCGGCGGCGAGCGCCAGGGCGAGTGGCCATTTCAGGTAAGCAAAGCTGGCGATTGTCAGGTCGCCCATGTGGCCTAGCGACAAGGTGTACGCGTCCGGATTTTGCGTGAGCGCGCGTGAGATGTCGCCGGGTGCGGGCATACCTGCTACCTGTGTCAGCAGGAACGCAATCGCCAACGCCGCCGCCGCAAATACAGGTGCCGCCAGACGCAGTCCGCGGCGATGCCCATCCGCAAGGGCTGAGCCGATGAGCAGCGCAAAGGCAGGGTAGGCGGGCATCGAATAGTACTCCTGCGTCGTCGAGAAGGTGAAGAACACGAGAACGAAGCCAAGCCAGCAGACCGCCAGCAGGCGCGTCCGCGAAGCGCGGTCCGGCAAGCGAAAGCGGCTGTGCCGAGTCGCGAGGAGCGCGCCTGTCCAGGGGAACAACCAAAGCAGATGAAACGCCCAGAACAGCACGCGAGGGACGGTGTTGTAGTCGCGCGGATAGCGCATGTTCAGGAATCGGAACACATGTTCGTTCAGGAAGTAGAACCAGAAGAAGCCGTGGTACTCACCCTTTCGCGAGCCCCATGTGAAGTCGAAAAGCGGCGGATTGGCCAGCATTGCTGCGACATGCCAGGGTGCGGCAATCACCAACAAGATCGCGAGTCCGGAGGGAAGATGCAGGCGCCGCCAAGTCTCCCGTTTGCGCCATTCGCCCGTGAGCAGGAGATAAACCGCCATCGCCGCAATCGGGAACACCGCTGCAATCAAAGCCTTCAGCAGTAAGCCCGTGGCAATGGCGGCCGCCATCACCGCCGCCCACATCCGTTCACCCTCCAGCGCACGCAGAAAGCCCCACATCGCGAGAGTGATCGTCAACGTCAGCAGTGCATCCGGAATCTGAATGCGGGTGAAGAGCCACAAGCCGACGCACGTGGCCAACACCAGGCCGGTGTAGAGGCCTGCGGAGTTCCCAAACGCCCATCGCCCAAAGCGGAATGCAACCCAGCAGAGTGTCACGACACCAAGCGCCAGTGGAAGGCGCGCCGCCGTCGTGTTGACCCCGAGGGCGGCGTAGCTGGCAGCAGTTATCCAATAGAGCAGCGGTGACTTCTCCAGGTATGCCACGCCATTCAACCGTGCCGTGACGTAGTCACCCGAGGACAGCATGTTGGCCGCAATCTGCGCCTGTACCGCGTCGACGTCGTCCATCAGGTTGGGAGGCGAAGGGATTGCGGCAAGGTAGACCAGCGCTGCGACCAGCAGCACGATCAGTTCGTAGCGACGTTCCATCGACGAATCCATAGAAGCAAAATCAGCACTCCCCACAGGTGGTAGCCGGCATTCGTCTCGCGCCGAAAGTGGCGGTCTGCCAAGGCATGAATGCGATCGAGCGGCAGCAGGCCTTTGGGCGCGGCCGCAAGTGTGTCCAGCAGAAGCGGCTTTAAGATCGTCCGCATCCACGCATGCACCGGAATATCGAAGCCTTCTTTCCGGCGCGTCAGCACGCTGTGCGGCAGGCGCTGGCGCATCGTGCGCCGGAGTAGCCACTTCAGGGTGTCGCCGCGAATCTTGAAGTTGTGGGGCAGGGAATTGGCGAACTCGACAATGCGGTGATCGAGAAACGGCGGGCGCACCTCAAGTGAATGAGCCATCGACATCCGGTCGCACTTCGCCAGAATGTCCTCCACCAGGTACTCCTGTTGATCCAGAAGCAGGAAGTCCTCACACTCCGGCAGCGCAAACGCGGGCAGCAACTCGCCATTGCGAAATGTGCCGTTCCAGAACAGGTGCGCCTCTTGCGGGGGAAGGAGAGAGCCTTCGAGAAACCGATTGAGCTTGTAGTCGAGGCCGATCTTCTCGTCGGAGGATGGCAGCAATCGTGCCAGTCGCAGTGCGGCACGGCGCAGAAAGGGCGGCGTGACGGCACGCAAGCGCGCGGCATACCGGTCTGCCAGATACGTGTTGTAACCGCCAAACAGCTCATCGGCGCCTTCTCCGCTCAGCGCCACGGTGACGTGCTGGCGGCACATTCGCGAAAGATAGCTGACGGGGACCGCGCCCGCGTCGGCGCTCGGCTCGTCGGAGTAGAAAGGAAGCTGTTCTACGGTAGCCAGGATGTCCTTGGACTCATCGAGGTCGAACTCGTGATGATCTGTTCCGTACCGGGCGGCGACCTCTCGGAACCAGCGGCTTTCATCGAACGACCGGCCCAGGAAAGAAACGGAGAACGTCTTCAGCCGGGCGCCGGCGTTCGCAGCGTAGTGGAGCACGGTGGTGGAGTCCAGGCCACCTGACGCCCAGACGCCCAGCGGAACATCCGAGAGCAGATGTTCTCTGACCGAGGCGGCGAGCAGGGAATCGAGCCGCTTCTCGGCTTCGTCAACGGACCACTGCTGCGGTTGCATTCGAAGCTGCCAGTAGCGCTGTATCTCGATTTGTCCATCGCACCATTCCAGATAGGAGCCGGGTGCCAGCTTTTCGATGCCCTGCAGCAGGGTTCGGTTCGAAGCCGGGTAGTTGCGCGTCAGGAACACGGCGGCACCCTCGCGATCGAGCCGCCGCGGTAACTCCGGATGCGCGAAAAGGGCCTTTAGCTCCGAGCCGAAGTAGAGATCGCCGTACTGCCGCACAAAATACAGCGGCTTGATTCCCATGCGGTCTCGGGCAAGCAGCAGCCGCCGCTGCCGCTGGTCCCACAGTGCGATGGCGAACATCCCCCGCAAGCGGGCGAAGCACTCCGTGTCCCATTCGACGAACGCATGCAGTACGGTCTCGGTGTCGCAATGGGAGTGAAAGCGGTGCCCGCGAGCCTCGAGGTCCGCTCGAAGCTCCAGATGGTTGTAGATCTCGCCGTTGAAGACGATGACGGTGTTGCCGTCCGGGGTCGCAATCGGTTGATCCCCCCCGGTGAGGTCGAGAATCTTCAGCCGTACCGCGCCGAGCGAGACGGTCGCGGACTGCCAGCAGCCCCATTGATCCGGACCACGATGATGCAGGGTGCGCGTCGCGGTCTCAATCCGCGTTCGCTCGGCGGGCGCGTGACGATGAGTGAATCCAGCGATGCCGCACATGAGCGCCTACTCGTACCGCAGCGCTTCCGCCGGTGCGATCCGTGCTGCACTGCGTGCCGGGTAAAGAGTCGCCAGAAGGCTGACCCCAATCGCCGCAGCCGCCACCAGGACACCATCTGTCCATCGCGGCGAAAACGGAAGGTAGCCGAGCGCATAGACCTGCTCGTCGAGTGTGATCCAACGCCCTTGATCGGCGGCGAAGCTGAGCCCGTAACCCAGCACCAGGCCCAAGACGGTCCCAGCCACGCCGATGAGCGCGCCTTGCGCGATGAAGATTCGCCGGACCTGCGCTGCCGTCGCACCCATGGCGACCAGTAGCGCGATGTCGCGATTCTTCTCCATCACCAGCAGCGTAAGCGTGATCAGAATGTTCAGTGCGGCCACGAGCTCAATGAGACCGATTGTCAGCGCGGTCACGGTGCGCTCGGTCTTCAGCGCGCTCAATAGCGGGCGGTTCTGTTCCTGCCACGGAGAGGCCACCAGGCGTTGGCCCAAGAGAGGTTGAATGCGCGCCGCGATCTCCGGGGCCCGATCAATGTCGGCCAGCTTCAGCTCAATCGAGTTCACCGTGTCACCGATGCCGAAGATCCGCTGCGAGGCTTGCAGTGACGTCAATGCCCAGTGGGCGTCCAGGTCGTAGAAGCCAGTCTCGAAAGTCCCCGCGACGGCCATCGGGAAGTAACGGGGACGAGGACCAAATGGCGTGAGTTCGCCCTGCGGACTAATGACGGTCAGGCGCGCCCGCTCCCGCATTCCGAGTGTCCGAGCGAGTTTGGACCCCAGCACGATGGCGTCGCCGGAACGCTCCGGTGTGCCTTTCAGTGTTCCCCCTTCGCCCTGCAGTGGACCGGAGAAAAAAACCATGCCGTATACGGCCGGTGTGGCGGAGGAAACGCCTTCGACCGCTGCCAGCTGCCGGCTGAGTTCGCGCCAGTTCTCGATCCCTTCGCCCGGCTCTTTCTCCAGTATCGAGATGTGCGCGGTGGCGCCCAGGAGCAGGTGTTGCAGCGTTTGGCGGAAGCCATTGTTAATCGCCAGCGCGATCACCAGCGCAGCCACGCCAGCCGCGACGCCGGAAACCGAGATCGCGGTAATGACCGACAGAATCGCCTGCCGCCGTTTCGCGACCAGATAACGGTGCGCGACCCAAAACTCGAAGCCGCTTTGCCAGCTCACGCCGGGGCGTCAAGCTCCCGCAGCTTTTCCGCCAAACCGATCTCGCCCTCCGGGCGCAGCAGCGGGAAGAGAATCACGTCGCGGATGGAACGTGTGTTGGTCAATAGCATCACCAGGCGGTCGATGCCGAGGCCTAGACCCCCGGCAGGCGGCATGCCATAGCTGAGTGCCCGGATATAATCCTCGTCCATCTGATGCGCCTCTTCATCACCGGCCGCGCGCATCGCCAATTGCGCGTCAAACCGCCGGCGCTGCTCCTGCGGGTCGTTCAGTTCGGTGAACGCGTTGGACAACTCCATGCCGGCAATGAAGAGTTCAAACCGTTCCGTGAAGCGCGGGTCGCCCGGCTTTCGCATCGCCAACGGCGAGATCTCGACGGGATGATCGTAGATGATCGTAGGCTGGATCAGCTTGTCCTCGACATGCTGCTCAAACAGGTGAACCAGTGGAAGACCCGAAGCATCCTCGGGAGCCTCTGGAACGTACTTACGCACGGCTTCCTGCATCGTGAGGCGTTCGACGTTGGCGAAATCCAACGTATGGCCCTGGTACTCGAAAGAAGTCCTGCCGATAGCGTCCAGCGCCACCTGCCGCAGCATCTCGCTGATCAGGTCCATCAGGCCCCGGTAGTCGGTGTATGCCTGATAGAACTCCAGCATCGTGAACTCCGGATTGTGCTTGAAGGAAATCCCTTCGTTCCGGAAGTTGCGGTTGATTTCGTAGACTCGATCGAGTCCGCCAACGGTGAGGCGCTTCAGATACAATTCAGGCGCGATTCGCAGGTAAAGGTCGATGTCGAGCGTATTGTGGTGCGTAACGAACGGGCGCGCCGCGGCTCCGCCGTACAGCGGCTGCATCATTGGCGTTTCCACTTCGATGAAGCCGCGTTCATCCAACTGCCGCCGCAGCGAACGAACCACCTTGGCGCGCGTGACGAACGTTTCGCGCACCTCGCTATTGGCGATCAGATCCAGGTAGCGCTGCCGGTAGCGAGTCTCGACATCCTCCAGCCCGTGCCACTTCTCCGGCATCGCCAGCAGGATCTTGGACAGGAAGTAGAGCCGCTCCACGTGGACGCTTAACTCACCGGTTCGCGTGCGAAACAGGTAGCCGTCACAGCCGATGATGTCGCCAGGATCCAGCGCTTGGTAGAGCGCGTAGTCCTGCTCCGTCAATGCGTCTTTCTTGAGATACAACTGTAGACGGCAGCCGTTCTGCCCGATGGTGACGAAGCCGGCTTTGCCCATCCTGCGCACCGTGAGTATTCGGCCGCAGACACGGACATCGACACGCTGCGCATCTAGCGCTGCGCCGTCGTAGCCGGAGTACCCGCCGACGATCTGATCGAGCGTATGGCTGAAGTCGAACCGCTGGCCGTAGGGGCGATGGCCCTGCTTTTCCAACTCGCGCACACGCTCCAGGCGCTGCGCGAGCAAACTATCTTCAAGTGACAATGCGTGGGACCCTTCGGAAAGCTAATTATACGGGACCGGCAGTCCCGTCTTGCTGGTCCCGAGACTGCACGGCTAGCGCGGCTCGCCAAACGTGTTGCAGTCGGTGGGCCGGCCCGATTCGAGGCCGCGGCGGAACCACTCTACCCGCTGCCGGGAAGATCCGTGAGTGAAGGACTCCGGCGAAACCGCGCGTCCGGCCATGCGCTGAATTCGATCGTCACCAATCGCCGCCGCCGCCCGCAGTCCCTCCTCCGCGTCGCCGGGATCGAGCCGCCCCTGTTGAGCCGCCTCGTGTCCCCAGACACCTGCGTAGCAGTCCGCCTGCAACTCCAGGCGCACCGACAGTTCGTTGCGCGCCTGCGGATTCGCGCGCTGCAAGCGCCGCACCTGCGCCTCCGTGCCGAGAAGATTCTGCACGGATGCCCAATCTCGTGTGCCAGGACATACGCCTGAGCGAAATCGCCTGCGGCGCCGAAGCGGTCGGCCAGTTCTTCGTAGAAGCTGAGATCAACGTAGGCCCTGCGGTCACCCGGGCAGTAGAACGGCCCGGAAGCGGACTGCGCCGTTCCGCAGGCAGATTGCACCACGTCGCGGAACAGCACCAGGCGCGCGCGCTCATAGGGGCGGCCCATTTCCGAGAACCGGGCGGTCCAGGTGTCCTGTGCGTTCTTCACTACGAACCCGGTGAACTGCTTCAGCCGCTCTTCCTGAGCGGCGGCTTCCGGGCTGGAGGCAGCGCGTTCCCGCACCGGTGCAGACGGTCCACCGCCCGCCAGGAAGGGACTGATCAAGTCCGTGCGGAAGACGACACTGAGAACGCCGAGGACCAGAAGCCCCCCAAGGCCGATTCGCATTGCTCCGAAGCCGCCGAACCCCGCGCTCGAGGGTCCATCACCTCTGCGGTCTTCGAGATCGCTATCGTCACCCGGTTCCCAGCGCATTCTTCCTCCGTGCTTACTCCTATTGCACGATCAACACCAAAGAAAATGGGGCGTCGTGTCGACGGAGTCCGGTCGACAACGGCCGCCCCGAATTGGATCGACGATTAGTGATTGTGACGCGGGATGTCGTCGCCCACGTTCTGATACTTGGTTGCGAACTCCAGCACGGCACCCGTGGATAGTTGTCCCACGTGCGCGCGATAAAGCTCCTGCCACGGAGTCTGGGTCGGAGGAACCTTCGTCTCGCGACGCTTCTTGCGCTCAGCCCATTCTGCTTCCGGTACCAGGGCGTCCACGCGCCGGGTGTTCAGGTCGACCCGGATCTTGTCGCCCGTCTCGAGTAACGAGAGTCCGCCGCCCACGGCCGCTTCCGGCGAAGCGTTCAGGATCGAAGGAGACGCCGACGTGCCGGACTGGCGACCGTCGCCGATCGTCGGAAGCATGTTCACCCCTGCCCTGATCAATTCATCTGGGGGCTGCATGTTGACGACCTCCGCGGAGCCGGGATAGCCGACGGGCCCCACCCCACGCACGACGAGCAAGCAGGTTTCGTCGATCTGAAGCGCGGGATCGTTGATGCGCGCGTGATAGTCTTCCGGACCCTCAAAAACGATGGCGCGGCCGGTGAACGCGTTCTCATCGCCCGGGGTGGACAGAAAGCGCTTCCGGAACTCATCGCCGATCACGGAAGTCTTCATCAGTGCGGCATCGAACAGGTTGCCGCCCATCACGAGGAAGCCGGCCTCCTTCATCAGCGGTTGCCCGTAGGGCCGGATTACTTCCGGATTCAGGCTGGACCACGCCGCATAGTTCTCGCCAATGGTCTTGCCAGTGACCGTCAGCGCCTCCGTGCGGACCTTGCCCGCCTTCATCAGTTCGCCCATCACGGCCGGCACGCCTCCGGCACGATAGTACTCCTCGCCAAGATACTTGCCGGCGGGCTGCAGATTCACCAGAAGAGGGATGTCGTGGCCCACGGTCTCCCAGTCCTTCACGTGCAGATCCACGCCCATATGTCGCGCGATGGCGTTGATGTGGGGCGGGCAGTTGGTGGAGCCCCCAATGGCGGAGCAGCAGACGATGGCGTTCTCAAATGCAGCCCGAGTCATGATCTTCGACGGGCGCAAGTCCTCATGGACCATCTCCACGATCCGCTTGCCGGTCGCGTAGGCGATCTGCCCACGCTCGCGGTATGGTGCTGGAATCGCGGCACATCCCGGCAGCGACATGCCGAGAGCCTCGGCCAGCGAATTCATCGAAGTCGCGGTGCCCATGGTGTTGCAGTGGCCCACGCTGGGAGCGGAGGCGCAGACCATTTCGATGAAGCCTTTGTCATCAATCTGTCCGGCGGCGTGCAGCCGGCGTGCCTCCCAAACCGCAAAGCCGGAGCCTGCCATCTCGCCCTTGTAGTAGCTGTTCAACATCGGCCCGCCGGAGAACACAATCGCCGGGATGTTGACCGTGGCGGCGGCCATAATGCAGGCGGGCGTGGTCTTGTCGCAGCCGGTCGTCAGGATCACTCCGTCAAACGGGTTGCCGTGCAGGGTTTCCACCAGAGACAAGTAGGACAGGTTGCGTTGCAGCGCGGCCGTGGGCCGGTTGCAGCTTTCCTGAATCGGATGCGTGGGAAACACGATCGGGATGCCACCCGCGTCGCGGATACCGTCGCGAAGGCGCCATGTCTGCTCCAGATGACCGCGATTGCAGGGCGACAGGTCGCTGCCGGTCATCGCGATGCCGATAATGGGCTTGCCGGATTGCAATTCCTCCCGGGTCAAGCCGTAGTTCAAGAAGCGCTCCAGGTAAAGCGCGGTCATTCCGATGTTGTGGGGATTGTCCCACCAGGCGCGGCTGCGCAGCCGGCCCTTTACCTCATCCTTCGGGGAAAGCGTTGCCATCTCGACCGTTGATTCTATCGCGCGTCGATATACTGGCCGTAGGAGATGGAAGAGGTTAGTATTTTCTGGCTGCGCGTGGCCGCGCTCTTCTACGCGCCAGGACTGTTGCACGCCGTGTTGACGGCGATCCTACGAAAGCCGGTGTTCTTTCGTCCAGCTCTGTTTTCGTTCGCCCTTGGGGCAGTGCTGCACATGGTCTCCCTGGTCGATCTCGCCCGGCAGACGAAGCGCTTCCCCGCAGAGACGTTCCATGAATCGATCTCGTTGTGCGCCTTCTTGTTGGCCGCCTTGTTCCTTCTGGTCTATCGAAGGTACCGGTTCGAATCCCTTGCGGTGTTTCACTTTCCGGTGGTCTGCCTGATGACGCTGATTGGTGCCACCCGCGTTCCGGTGGCCGGTTGGACCGATGCGCGCGTACGCAATGCCTGGCTGCTGCTGCACGTCATCCTGGCAGTGGCCGGCTACGCAGCGCTGGCAGTGGCATCGGCGGTTTCTGTCTTTTACCTGGTGCAGGAGCGGCGGCTGAAAGCGAAACAGATGTCGCAAAAGCTGCCGCCGCTGGCAATTCTCGACAACCTGCTCTCGCGATCGATGGGACTTGGCTTCCTCTTCATTACCCTTGCAGTCGTGATGGGCAGCATCTGGGGCTTTATCGAGTCTGGAACCGCGTGGGTGAGCGATCCCAAAATCGTGATCGCCTGGGCAACCTGGGCCGGGTATCTCCTAATGATGTTTCTGCGCGTCACGGCAGGCTGGCGTGGACGGAAAGCGGCCATGATGACGCTCAGCGTTCTGGGATTCTGTGTTGCCACGTGGGCAGCGCATGTCGGCCTGCGCGGCCACCTGCCGGGGGTGCGGTGAAGATCGCGGTTACCGGGCTGAGCCACAAGACGGCTCCGGTAGAGGTCCGGGAGAAGGCGGCGCTGCCCGCCAGCGATTTACCGTCGCAACTAGGACGCCTCCGGCAGCAACCCGGATTGCGCGAAGGTCTGATCCTGTCGACTTGTAATCGAGTGGAACTGGCGATGGCGTTGGAAGATGAGTGCGACCCGCTCGGCTGCGCCACCGAGTTTTTGCCATCCGGCAGTGAACTGCGGCCTTATCTGTTCGTTCACGAAGGGCGCGAGGCGATCCGGCATCTGTTTCGCGTTGCGTCGAGCCTCGATTCGATGGTGGTGGGCGAACCTCAGATCCTCGGCCAGTTGAAGGACGCGTATCAGGCGGCCAAGGAACTCGGCGCTGTGAGTGGGATGTTGGACACGGTCCTGACCGCAGCCTTTAGCGCCGCCAAGCGCGTGCGCACCGAAACCGAGATTGGGGAGAGCGCCGTGTCGGTCAGCTACGCGGCCGTGGAGTTGGCGCGCGAGATCTTCGGGTCTCTTCATGACAGCAAGGTTCTGCTGATCGGCGCTGGAAAAATGAGTGAACTGGCGGCCAGGCACCTGCACCGAAGCGGAGCCCGCCAGATTTACGTTACGAACCGGACCTATCAGCGCGCGGTGGAAGTGGCGCGGGTGTTTCAGGGCTGGATCGTGGATTATGGCAGCTTCAAGCAGACGCTGCCTCATGCCGACATCGTGATCACTTCGTCCGGCGCGGGGCACTACCTGCTGAACAAGCCCGACATCGCAGCTGCGATCCGCGCGCGGCGGAACAAGCCAATGTTCCTTATCGATATCGCCGTCCCTCGCAACATCGACCCTGACGTCAACGGTGTGGACGGCGCATTCCTCTATGA
>CAYNDS010000072.1:15220-18948 GCA_964395885.1 uncultured Solibacteraceae bacterium
GCTTCGGCGGCAGCGAGGGCCGAGAGCATCGTCGAGGAAGAGGTAGGCCGGCTGGAGGAGCGGCTGAAGGTACGCGAGGTGGCGCCGCTGATCGTCGGCTTGCAAGCCAATTTCGAACGGATTCGTGCCGCGGAGGTCGAACGGATGCGCAGCAAACTAGGTGCCCTGACGCCGGCACAGGAGGAGGCCGTGGAAGCCCTGACTCGAGGCATCATCAACAAGATCGCGCATGTACCCATCAGCGAAATGCGGCGTCAGGTGGCCACGCCTGAAACGCTTCCCGTTCTCGATGTCCTGAAGCGGATCTTCAAGCTGTGATCGTCATCGGCTCTCGCGGTTCACAACTCGCGCTTTGGCAGGCGCACCATGTCCAGAACTTACTAAAGGAGCGTGGAGTCGAAGCGCGCATCGAGGTCATCCACACCACGGGAGACAAGATTACCGACGTGTCCCTGGCGCAGCTCGGGGCGCAAACGTCGACCAAGGGCCTGTTCACCAAGGAAATTGAGGAGGCGCTGCTGGCACGCACGATCGATCTGGCGGTGCACTCGATGAAAGACATGCCGACGGAGCTTCCGACGGGCTTGCGCATCGCGGCCGTTCCTGCGAGGGAGGACGTTCGAGATGCGGTCATCGGCTGCACGCTGGAGGCGCTTCCGCGCGGTGCGCGAGTGGGCACCAGCGCCCTTCGCCGTCAGGTACAGTTGCAGCATCTTCGGCCGGACCTGCTGATCGAGTCGATCCGGGGGAACGTCGATACGCGGCTCCGCAAGCAGGAGCGCGGGGAGTATGACGCGATCATCCTGGCGGCTGCTGGCCTGAAGCGTTTGGGATGGCTGGACCGTGCCGCTGAGTTGCTTCCGATCTCGCTAATGTGTCCCGCTGTTGGGCAGGGCGCGCTGGCTGTGGAGACCCGCGAGGACGATTCTCGATTCGATTGGCTGGACGATCATCTGACGCGAACCTCCGTTGACCAAGAGCGCGATTTCCTTCGACGGATGGGTGGCGGGTGCCAGGTGCCGATGGGATGCCACGTCGTCGGTGACGAGATCTATGTTGCGATCGCTCCGCCAGAGGGTGGGGGACTGCGCCGCTTCTATGCCTCTGGGGAGCGGCTTGTGGACCAGGCGCTTGCAGCGGTGCGGTGATGGTTGTTTTCGTCGGTGCGGGACCCGGAGATCCGGAACTTCTGACCTTGCGCGCCAAGCGCGAGATCGAGTCGGCAGACACCGTGTTGCATGATGAACTCGTGCCTCCCGCAATCAGCGGGTTGAATCCGCGCTCAGAGCGCTATCAGGGCGTGCAGCAGTTGATCCATGCGGCCCGCACGGGAGCGAAGGTCGTCCGGCTGCAAGTCGGTGATCCGACGATTTTCGGGAAGCTCACGGAGCAGATGGAGGCGTTGGACGAGGCAGGTATCGGCTACGAGATTGTGCCGGGCGTGACGGCGGCGACGGCGGCAGCTGCGGCGGCACGCCTTTCCTTAACCCACAGAACGTTAGCGCAGTCGGTGGCAATCGTTACCGCCCATGAGGAAATGGAACTGCCGAATGCCGACACTGTGGTCCTCTACATGGGGCGGCCCCCGCTGCCCGGCAGAGCGTTCGTCTCAATCTCAAACGCCACTCGACCTGAGCAAGTCGTCTGCCGCGACAGCTATGAGGGAATCGAGGCCCCCGCGGTCACAATCGTCGGGGCGGTAGCGGACCTGCGGCGACTGCCTCTCTACGGCAAGCGCATCGTGGTGACCCGCGCCGAGTCTACCCGGATGCGGCAGCAGTTGCGCGCGCTCGGGGCAGAGACGATTCCGTTCCCCGTCATCGAGATCGTCGCGCCGCTCGATGAGCAACCCCTGCGAGATGCTGTCGAGCGTTTGGACCGCTGGGATTGGATCGTGTTTACCTCCGCCAACGGAGTACGTGCCTTTCTGGAACGGATCCAGGACCTTCGATCGCTGCGCGCGAAGCTGTGCACCATCGGTCCGGCGACGCGGGCTGAACTGGAGCGGCACAAGCTTGTGGTGGACGTGGTTCCGGATCAGTATGTGGCCGAGAGCGTCGTCGCCGCGCTTTCAAAGGAGCCGTTGCAAGGCCGACACGTGCTGATTCCCAGGGCTGCCATCGCCCGCGATGTGATTCCCCTGGAACTGGAGAAGCGCGGCGCCCGTGTCACCGTGGTGGAGGCATATCGGACGGTCGCGCCGGCCAGCGCCGCACCGTTGCCGGAGCACTACGATTGGGTGACCTTCACCAGTTCTTCGACCGTCAAGAACTTCCTTGCCATCGCCGGCAAGCCCACGGGTCGAATCGCCAGTATCGGCCCGATCACATCGGAGACCCTTCGCCGGCATGGCCTCGTCCCCGACGTGGAAGCTGAGGAGTACACAACTGATGGACTCATCCGAGCCATTCTCCGAACCAGTTCGTCTTCCGATTGAGGATGTGTTCGACCTCCACTCGGTCCCACCTCGCGACGTGGAGTCGATCGTCGAGGAATACCTGACCGAAGCGCGTGCTGCCGGACTGCGGGCGGTACGGATCATTCACGGTCGCGGGATCGGCTACCAACGGGAGACCGTGCGGCGACTTCTGACCCGCTGTTCGTTCGTGGAATCGTTCGGCGACGCACCCCCGGAGGCAGGGGGCTGGGGCGCAACGGTCGCCACGCTGCGATAATGTCGGCTTCGATGCAAACCATTCGAATTGCAACGCCCGAAGATGCCCTGGATGTAGCGCGATTCAATCAGGCCATGGCGCTCGAGACCGAGCGCAAGCATCTGGTCGATGACGTCATCCAAGCTGGCGTGCGGGCCTTGATGAGCCGGACGGACCTCGGGTTCTACCTGATTGCTCACGTGGACGGGAAACCTGCCGGATGCCTGCTGATTACCTATGAATGGAGCGACTGGCGCAATGGCCTGTTCTGGTGGGTCCAAAGCGTCTATGTTCTGCCGGAGTTCCGCGGCAAGGGTCTGTATCGGGCGCTCTACAACGAGGTAAAGCGGCTGGCCGGAGAGCACGGCGGCGTCTGCGGCTTCCGGCTATACGTCGAGCGTGAGAACACGCGGGCGCAGCAGATCTATGAACACCTCGGCATGCACGAAGCCCAGTACGTGATGTACGAGGAAACGATCTAGCGGATATACTGCCGACTATGCGCTTGATCGCTCTGTCCGCCTTGGTGCTAACGCCGCTTGCCGCTGCTGAATGGCAGCAGTTGTTCAACGGAAAGAACCTGGAGGGCTGGAAGATGACCGGTCCCGGAGAGTTCGTCGTTGAGGGGAGCCTCCTCAAGACCACGGGCGGAATGGGCCTTCTCTACTTCGAGCGCGAGAAGTTCGGAAACGCCACACTGCGCGTCGTGTTCAAGACGGCGGGTGCGAAGGATAACTCCGGGGTGATCATTCGTCTGCCGGAGCCGCCGCCCGACCCCTGGTACGGGGTCCACAACGGTTTCGAAGTGCAGATCGACGGTGGTGGCGATGAATGGCACTGCACGGGAGCAGTTTACTCCCTCAGCAAGGTCACGTCCCGGACGCAGAAGCCGCCAGGTGAGTGGAACACGATGGACATCGAACTGGATGGCCCCATCACGCGAATTTCTCTGAACGGCACGCTGGTCAACACGTTCGATCAGGTTTCTCCTGTTCCGGAACGCAAGCAGTGGTATGAACCGGTTCGCGGACCGAGACCGGCTGTCGGCTACATTGGCCTGCAGAATCACGACGC
>CAYNDS010000073.1:0-18898 GCA_964395885.1 uncultured Solibacteraceae bacterium
CGTACTCGATGATGCTCACACCGTCATAGCGCACCGGCGCGCCCGCGACGGCGGTTCCTTCCGTCGTCCACTCCAGCGCCGCGACGCCATCGCTGATGATCCGATTGCGAAACACGGAGCGCATTTCGCCAAACGTCTCGCGATAGCTCGACCAGAACCGCCGCGCGCCGTCCGGACCCTGATAGCGCTCCGTCGCCGTGACGTTGCCAATGTCACAGTTCTCATCAAACAGGACCACCAGGTCTTCCAGGTCGCGATGCGTTTCCAGCCGCTCCAGCGCGGCAATAAACCGATTGGCCAATTGCATTTCCACGCAGGGTGGACACCGCTGCCCACCGGGCCGTTTCAGCTGCCAGGTGACGCGCACGGCCATCTGAATGCGCCGCGGCGCCCCGGCCGCGGGGAAGCGTCTGAACTGGGGGCTGGAAATTGAGCGCCACTGGTCACCGGTGGCCATCCGGACGGCGTATCGAAGATGGTGGAGAAATCAGCAAACGAACTCTGCCTGCCACGGACCGCTCGAAAGGAGGTTTGGAGTGGCGCGCCGACCACGACTCCACTCCACCTCGATCATCAGCCCGCGTCGGGGATCAGGAACCTGTCGCCGCTGATTGCCTCCGCCACCAGATAGCCGGAACGGACCGCGCCCTCCATCGTTGCCGGCCAGCCGCTACGGGTCCAGTCTCCGGCTTGGAACACGTTCGGCGCCGGCGTGCGCACATCGGGACGCGCCGCCTCCGCCGAGGGCGTGGCCGAGAATGTTGCCCGCGCCTCCTTCACGACGTGTGCCTTTTCCAACGTCGCTTTCGCCACCGCGGGCAGAAACTCCGCCAGTTCCCGAAGCGCGAGGTCGATCACGTCCTGCCGCGCCATCGGCAAAAGGCTTCGCGATGCCGACACAACGATCTGCAGGTAGCGGCCCCCTTCTTTGTTGAAGAACCACTGCACTGTCCGGTCCAGCAACGTGCCGTGCGGAAGGTCCGTCACCGGACGATCAAACCAGAGGTGGATGCCGGTGATGGGCGACGTTTCGAACGGATGCCGCGCGAGCGCATCAACGTAGAAGTCCGCCGTGTGCCGTTCCCCGTTCACAACGGCGCCCGCCGGCGAGAGCTCTTCCACCTTGGCGCGCGTGTGCAGACGGACGCCGGGCAGCCGCTGCCATGCCTCGCTGCCGTAAAGCCGCCCCAGCGGCACGTTCGGAATTCCCATTTCGTAGGAATCGCGCGCCGCCAGAAAGCCCAGATAAAACACCTGAAACCCATGCGAGGCGGCCATGCGGTCCAACTCTTCGTTGATCGCGCTGACCAGCACCTGCCGCCAGAACCGCTCGACAAGATTGGCCGGCTGACTCTTCTCCTTCAGCCAGTCGAGCATCGTGATGCGCGCCAGGTCGCGCCGCGTTTTGCGCTCGCGTTCCAGGGCCAGCAGCGCGCGTCCCAGGGCCAACTTGTCGCCGAGCGTGAGCCACGTCGCCTTCAGGAAGCTCTCCGTGAAGTGCAGCGGCTTGGGCAGCAGCCCGGCCTTCAACTCCGAGCAGCGCCCACCCGGCTCCAGGAAGAAGAACTCCCGGTGCCAGGCGATATCGCCGTCGACACCCAGCCGCCGGTAGAAGTCGATGAGATTGTTGCAGCAGCGGAGAAGGATGTGCTGGCAGTTGTCGATCGTCTCGCCGCCGACCTCGTAGCTGGTGGCGCGCCCGCCGAGATACGGCCGGGCTTCGAACAGGTCCACCTCATAGCCCGCGCCGCCGAGCGCCGCCGCCGCGGCAAGCCCGGACAATCCACCGCCCGCAATGATCACCGACGGCAAGGCTAGGGTGCCGCCTTTCGGCGATGCTGCCCGCGCACGACATCCGGGTCATCCATGCGAGCGCTCGGCGTGGGGTCCATCGGCTCCTTGGCTTTCGCCGGGTCGAAGATCTCACGCGCCGGCAGCAATGCTGTGATTGGCGTAAAGTCCGGCAGGTCCGTGAAGCAGTCCGCCAGATCGGTCGCCGTCGCGTCGTAAAGGTTCAACGGCGGAAGTTTCAGCAGGCGGAAGACGGTTTTCAGTAGGCCGGGAAAGCTGGAGTTCACCCGTGAAACGTAATTGCGCTTCACATACGGACCGGCCACCAGCAGGACCGTGCGATGCGAATCGACGTGGTCAACGCCGCCTTGAGAATCATCCTCCGTGACGAAGATCGCCATCTTGCGCCACTCTTCGCGCTGCGAAAGAAACTCGAGGATTCGGCCCAGCGCGTAGTCGTTATCGGCGACATAGGACGCATCAAAGGGGTAGCCATCGGCAGGGCGCGGTTTGTCGACGTGGTCGTTCGGCAGGTGAATGTAGATCAGCTTCGGCAACCTGGAAACGGCGCTCATCTCCTGAATGAAGACATCGGCGCGAAACTGGTCCGGGATGTTCGTGTTGTAGTTCGGGTAGGCGCGCGACGTGTTGCGATAGAGCGGATCCGGCATCGGCACGTTGGTCAGGTACCGCGCGCCGGTGGGCTTCAATCCTTGGCCTTCGTCGGCTCCGGCGAGTTCAAAGCCTTCTCCGAAGTTGCGGAACGTCACGCCGAATCGTTCCAGGTGATGCCACAGCGTTCCCGCCTCCAGAATCTCCTCCGGATGCACGGAAGAGTTTGAGCCGGCAAAGATCAGCCGTCCCGGCGCCGTGGTCGGCAGACGAAAGTCCTTCTGTCCGCCGTAGGCCGCCATCAGGCTCGATTCGGTCCAGGCGTTCGGGTACGAGCCGGCCAGCCAGTGATGCCCATCCACGCTCACCTCACTGTCGGCATAGAAGTTGTCGCTGAAGGCGTAGCGGTCGACCAGCGCATGGTGATTCGGCGTGACATTGACGTTCTTTGCCGTGAGACGTTGGCGCAGTTCGCCGGGCAGGTTCTTCACGTTGCCACGGCGCCCCCAGCGCGCCAGTTCCGGCGCACCCCGCACGGCTCCGTTCGAGACCTGCTCGACGTCGCCGAAGATCTCATCGAAGGTGCGATTCTCCTTGACGATGATCACGACATGATCGATTTCCGGCAACGGCTGCGGGTCGCTCTTTTTCGCCACAAACCCATTCAGTTCCATGACACGGCGGGTGTGCTTCGCCAGATCCGCCGCACGCGGCAGGGGCGCCACGGTCACTGCACCGCGGCGGAGGTCTGCCTGGAAGCTTCGCTCCAGCGGCGCAAAGCGCGTGGCATTCGGCCCGGTGCCGAAGCCTTTCGCGTGAGCCGTGTAGAGTGTTCCTTCGCGAACCGCGACACGCGTCGGGAACCATGCCGCGGGCAGATGCCCAATCAGCCGCTTGGTCACGAAGTCAACCACACCGATGGCATTGATCCCGGCTTCCGCTACCAGCAGCCAGCCGCGGCCTTCGTCGATAGCCATACCCGTGGGCAGAATGCCGCGGAAGTCCTCGAGTCCGGCAATGCGCAGCGGAATGTCGAGTTCGCGTTCCAGCGTGGCGGCATTCAGCACCGTGATGGAGTCCTGGTTGCCGTTGGAGACGTAGATGCGCGAAGCCGTCGCCAGCACCCCGGACGGGCTGCTTCCGCCGTGGCTCATCGGTCCGTGGGGCACACCGGTCGGCACGAACTTCTCGACAAAAGAACGCGCCGGAATATTCGTGTTAATCACAGCCAGCGAGTTGGACTGCGCCACGTTGGGATCTCCCAACGGGGCAATCCGCACACTCTGTCCGCCGGCAGTCTTCGCCTCCACGCCTTCGCGCGACTCTCGAGACGGAAAGCCGAACGCCGGAAAAGGCAGCCCGGTCTGCCGGGCCTGCTTGCGGTCGGCGCCGGGCACGGCCGTGTATTCAAACATGCCGATGTTGGCCACATAGGCGCGCTTGCCGTCCGGTGAGAGCGCAATCGCAAACGGAAGCCGCCCCACCCGTACACTCGTCATCAGCGTCTTGCGGCGCGTGTCGAACAGGACGACACGAAAATTCGCCTGATCCAGCACATAGAGCAGGCCCCGCGATTTGTCGAGCGCCAGGTCTCCGGAGTACGAATCGCGGAAGCCGCCTTGATTCAGATCCAGAATCTGCTTGCGCTTCCCCGTCGCCGGGTCAATCAGACGCACGCGTCCGGAGTTGCCCTCCGAGACGTAGAGATCGCGCTCGCCGTCGAAGGCCAGCCCCTGGAAAACACTGCGAAAGCCTTCCTCGTCATCGTCGTCGCCATCGGCATCGCCGCGACGCTTGCCCGCGATGGTGCGGATCTTGTAGCCACCGTCGCTTTCGACCACGGTGAGCGAGAACCGGTTAGGACCGCCATCGGAGCTGACAATACGCTGCCCCGAGGGGCTAACGGCGAGTCCGAAGGTGCCCGGGCCGGTATTGAAGTAGTTCCCAAGCGGCTCAATCATCCGCCCACCCGGCAGTATGCTGACGGCGCCCGGTCGACGGGAGGCCGGTTCCGTTCCGGCGGGAGTGCGGTACTCGGCGGCCAGAGTCGCGCCAAGGGCGAGAATGGCGAGCATGCCCTGAGTGTAGGCTGTGCGAGAATCGTGAGGCAAACCGGCCCGTCATACCCTCGGAAACCATGTCGCTCGGAACGCCTAAACATCGCTACTTCGTCTTTCGTCAATTCCTGCTCCAGCAAGGCTCGCAGGTGGAACGGGTTCACAAGTTCCTGTCCGGCGGAATGGTCCCGGCGATGCGGGCCAAAGGCCGTCCCGCCGTGGTGATGGAGGCAATCAGCGCGCCGCACATGCCGCAGGTGGCGTTGCTGGCCGGTATGCAAAGCCTGGAGGAATGGCAGAAGCTGGACCTGGATGTGCCGGACCTGCAGAAGTTCATGGCTGCGTGGGGCGAGTGGGAAGCCGCGGGGGAACCGCCGTATGTCAGCTATTCCGAGTCGCTCCTGATCACGACGCCGTATTCGCCCGAGGTCGCCATCCCAGCGAACGTGGGCCTGTGGGAAGTGCGCCTCTACCACGCCCCCAATTGGAGGCAATTGCGCGCGCTGCATGAGCGCTTCTCCGGTCCGGAGATCCCGCTGTTCCATCGCCACGGTATCCGGCCGATTGTCTATCTGGAGACGATGGCCGGCTCGCATATGCCGAACCTGGTCTACGTCACGCCGTTTGAGAGCCTGGCGGCGCGCGAGGCCGCCTGGAAGGGCTTCGCCACCGATCCGGATTGGATTACGGCGCGCGACGATCATCGGAAGAAGCACGGCCCGGTCCCGGACTATCTGCAGATCTCACTGTACCGGGCCGTCCCTCTCGGATGAACCGTCAAGCACCCGAAACGGAGCTCAATCGACGTCGAGCCTGCGGGCGATTGCGAGCAGAACCCGGCGATCCTCGGCGGTGAAGCCGCCCGGGTCTTCCGGCTTTTCGTTCGGATCGCGAACCGCGACGACGCCCGGGAACAGGAAGAACAGCTCTTCGTTGTCCTTCAGGTCGCGAAAGGGCGGCGGGACCGGCGGCTCCGACGGCGCGACAATCCCGAGGCCCGGCTCCCAGATGTTCACCGTGGCGGCCTCATCGCGATTCAGGACCAAAGGCTCAAACAGCGGACGTCCGTCGGGACCGGCCAACGGCTGGCCCTGCGCGCCCAGTGTCAGCGCGTTGTCGTAAACCACGCTGCGGCGCGGAGACTTGGCGGCTTCCGGGTCCGCCCACATCTTCGGCGGGCGTAACGGATTGTAGGCTGGTGCGTCCTTGCCGGTAGCCGCCCGGAAGTCCTGACGGCTCCGGTAGGCGGGAAACAGGTACAGAGAGTCGAGTGGCTGCACGCCTCCATCTCGGCACGCCGCCTGGCGGAACTGCGCTCCCGGTTTCCGCAACTGCTTGCAGCACAAAGAAATCTAATTTCAAGAGGCGTGGGATCATGGAGAAGGAAATTCGATGGTTCGTCTAGTTGCCAGCACCCTGATTGCCGCCGCGCTGTTTGCGGAGACGGCGCAAGAAGCGCTGCAGAAGCGCGTCACCCAGTTCTACGATGCGATGCGGGACAAGCAGTATCGCAAGGCCTATCCCCTGGTGGCCGATGACAGTCAGGATCTCTTTCTCGAGAAGGACAAGCAGCCCATCACCACTTACGCCATCAGCATGATCGACTGGACCAAGCCGGAGCAGGAAGCGACGGTCCGCGTGGTGATCGAGACCGAGATGGTCTTCCCGACGGTGGGCAAGCGGTTCCCGGTGAAGACCACCCAGGAAAGCTATTGGAAGTTGGAAAACGGCGAGTGGATGTGGTTCGTCCCGGCGATCGTCGAGCGTAAGACACCGTTTGGGACGGTGCGGTACGATCCACGCGCGAAGACGGTCCCGGGTGAGGCACCGAAGGAACTGAAGGCCAAGCTCGACGCAAACTCCGACGTTTCCAAGCTGTCAAGCGGCATTGAGTTGAAGGGTGAATCCGTGCTGCAGCTCAGCCGCAAGGAGCCCCAGAAGTTCACGTTCGAGGCAAAGAACGGGATGCCCGGCTACATCAAGGTGCGCCTGGACTTGCCGAATATCGAGGGGTTGCGGGCGGAGGTCATCGAAAAGCAGCTCGGCGCCGGGGAATCGTCGCAGTTCGTCGTGAGTTGGAAGCCGGGAGTGGAAAAGCTGCCGCTGGGTGCGAAGGGCGCCCTGGTGGCAGAGCCGTTCGGCAAGACGCTGACGTTCGCAATCCGGTTCGCTGAACAATAAGGGGGCGCGCCGGCGCCGATCGATTCCGGCAAAGAAGAAGGGCGCGGTCTCCTGGAAGAGAACCGCGCCCGTTCTGTTTGTTGCTGGACTTACTGCGCGGCGACCGGGATTGTGGTCCCGTTGCCGAACGTCAGCCCGCCGGCGGAGTTCACCACCGCGATGGCAAAGTTCAGTGCATTGCCCGTTCCCAGCGCGGGATCAATGGTGAAGACCACCGTGTAGACCCCGACCAGGTTGCGCGCATACTGCGCCGAGATGGTGCTGGCGCCCTGGTTATTGACGCCGATCACGATCTGCGAGGCAGGTACTGGTTGATCCTGGCCGACCGCGTTGGTGACCAGCCCTGCAGGAGCCGGCAGGCCGGTGGCGAACACGGTGATCCGCTCATTCCAGCGGGCCGGGTTGGCCGGAGTAACGTAGCTGCCATCGGGACGGATGGCGACGACTTGATTGACGTTGCTGAGATTGGTCCAGGTGAAGAGGCCAGGTGCAAAGGGTGCAACGGTAGCGTTCCCGCTTGTCCCGGTCCCGTCACGCCCAACGGTGACTTGCTGCGTACCAGCTGGAGTCTCGCAGGGCACCTGGAAGTTGATCTGCTCGCTTCCAGCGATATTGGACACGGACTGAATCGGCGCCAGAACACCACTCACCGTGACGCTCACCCCAGCCAAGGTCGTGGGCCAAGGGCCAAGGATCGGGTTGGCCATCTGCATCCCGGTCAGGCCGGAGCTGAATCCCGACCCGCGGATGGTGGCAAGTGAACACGGTGTGACCGATCCACCGAATCCGGCTGCGTCAACGATGCTGGTAATGCTGGGACCAGCCGCGCCGACGTTCAGACTGAAGGTCACGCTCGAAGCGCCCAGAGTCGCGACGACGGAGGCGGCACCGACGGTTGACCCGGCCGTAACCTGCACCGATGCAGTGCCGGAACTATCGGTCGTTGCGGAGGGAGCGCTTAGCGTAACACCGGCGGTAGCAGTAAACCGCACGGTCACGCCGGCCAAAGGCCCACCGCCCGAATTCGTGGCACGGACCACCAGCGGCTGACCGAAGGCGGCATTGATCGGAGCGCTTTGGCTGTTTCCCGACACGATCAAGAATGAGCCGACGGGCACGGAGTTGGTTAAGGTGAACCGCGCCGTCAGGCTCGCAGTGGCAGCCGTAACGGTGATGTCGCCCGGGGTGTTGCCGAAAACGACCAAGGCAGAGGAGAGGGCGTTTACCTAGGTCGCGGCGCAGGAAACTCCAGTCAGTCTGCCGTCGCCGGTAACGCTCCAGGTGATCGGCACATTGCCAAGCAGATTCCCGAGAGCGTCCACAACTTGCACGACCAAGGCTCGAGGCGTCGTGGCCCCGGGAAGGCCACTTTGGTTATTGCCCTGAACGATGTTGATGGCTGCTGGTACGCCGGCCACTACCCGCGCTGGAAAGCTAAATGTGTAGAGCGGGTTCTCGCCGACGATGACGTTGAGGTTGCCCGAGGAAATGGTCGATCCCACAACCAGGTCGCAGGTCACCGTACCGGCCGCGCTGGAAATCGGATTATTCCGGCATTGTGCCGTTGGTCCGCCGTTCGTCGGATCGAAGAACGCCCGGATTCCGACATTCGGGATGGGCACCGGCAAGCCAGTGACGGCAGCGTTCAACGTCGCCGAAAATGCACTCGTGAGAGTGGCACCGGCCGGAAGCAGCAGGACTCCGCCAGTGCCGCCAAGATTATTGGCGAACGAGAACAGAGGGGCGGGTTGGCTGTTCGGGTAGATCACGCCGAAGAGATCCACCGAGCCCGCAAACGTACCGGTGTTTACGGTCGCCGTCACACCAATCGGCCGCACTGTGTCTCCGGCGGTGGGGGTGAAGGTGCCGGTCGTCACCGCGACCTGGGCGACTCCATTGGAGTCCGTGGTGCTCGTCGTAGCAGTTAGGTCAAACCCGATCGACTGCCCGATGCGTTTCGTCCAGTTCACGTTGGCATTTACGACGGGATTGCCGAGAGCGTCTCGCAATCTGACTTGAAAGGCCTGGCTGACGCTACCGGCAGCGATGATTTGGCCATTGCCGCCGGCGATAGTCAGTTGTGTCTGTCCGACTTGCGGCACGGCAGCTGCTCTGATCGGTATCTCAACGGCCGGTGCGCCACCAGATTGAACTCGGACGACATACGTGCCTGGCGTGGCCGGCAGCACGGCTCGAATGGAAGCGAGTCCATCCAAGTTCGTGGTGGCCGAGCCGGCGCTCAGGGTCAGCCCTTGCGACACAGCCGTAAAGCTGACATTGGCATTCCACACAGGACGTCCCTGGCTGTCGAGGGCGCGTACCACAACGGGCAAGCTGGTCGCGTTCAAGCCGACTTGCAGATCGAGCGTGGTGGAACTCAGAGTCGCAACAGACCCGGTTGCGGCAACGGCCGAGAAGGCGATACCACCCGCGGGTGACGAAAAGCTTTGAGGGGAGGTCGTCCCCGGACTAACGAGGTCAAAGCGATAAACCGAGTTGGACAGCACTGCATAGAGAAACCTGGCCTGAGGAAGCTCTTGGCTGGCAGTCACGGCCACAATCCCTTCCGGGATTCCAACGGCGGCGGGTCCCGGCGATCCAAACGGACTCAAGCTGTAAGCGAGCAGTTGCTGATTTCCCACCGTGAACCCGGTCGAGTTGGAGACGACCAGCGGCCTGGACAGTTGCACTCCGGCGGCATTCGCAGTGCTGACGGACCGCGCGGCCAGGTCGACACCGACCAGTCCGACGGTAGCGCCGGCCTCGGTGTTTAAGACAACGGCTCGCCGTCCATCCGGAGTGAATGCAGCCCGTGTCGGATTGGCATCGAACGTGAATCCATTGGCATTGGTGAATTGAATGGCGTTGTCTCTGTAGTCGAGTTCAAACAGGCGCCCCGGGGCGGTGACATAGACCAGGCCGTTTGGCCCTACCGCGACTCCGGTCGGCGTCTGCTGAAATGTTTGAGATCCCAGCCGATTTCCGCTCGGAATCGCGATCACGGTGAGCTGGCGCGAAGCCGCGCTCGTGACGAAAGCCGTGGTCGAGTCGATTGAGACTGCGACATCCTCCGGCTGCAGCCCGGCGTCGGCATCCACAATTCCACTGGTCGGAATATCGACGGTCGTACTGATGATTCTGAGCCGCCCGGACAGAGCCAGAAGGTACCTTCCGTCTGGCGTGAGTGTGGCCCTTGAGATCGAACCGCCAAGTCGATAGCGGCCAATTTCCTGAAACTGATTCTCGAGATTGATCACCTGCACCTCCCCCGAGGTGCTGACCACCCACGCTCGAGATCCTTGCGGATTCGTCAAGACGGTGAAGGCATTCACGATGGTGGGGAAGGAGGTGACAAGCGAAATGGGGTCAGCCCCATAAACCGTCACTGTGGAAGCTTGACCAGGCAACGGCAAGACGAATACGTAGCGGGCGAAGAGTGAGGAAGAGGTAAGAAAGAGGCCGAGCGTCCAAAGCAACTTTCGAAAAGATGACATATGGCTCCAAAGTACACTGACTGGACCAGTGAAACGGGCGCGGGTAACGCAAGTGTAGCACCGGTTTCCGCTGTCGCAAAGAAAAAGGAGGGAAGGCATTGCCTCCCCTCCTGGTTATTCTTCGCCGGAACGAAGAACTAGTTGTTCAAGCTCTCGATGTTGTTCGCGGTGGTACGTGAGCCAGAGTTCGAGTTCAGAACCAAGGCCAGGTAGCCGTGGGCGATCGTGCGCGCACCCAGATCGCTCACGAAGGCATAGCCGTGAGCCAACTGGAAGTTGCACTGAGCGATCACGTAGCCGCTGTAGCCGGCGCGAACCGGAGCCACGCCGGAACCGCCACCCGTGAGGGTGAAGGCCGCAACGTTGCCGCCAGAGATCGCGGTCGTCGTAGCGCTTGCCGGCAGTGCACCGCCATCAGCGAAGGCACCGTAGTAGTTGAGAACGCAGGTACCGGTCTGAGAGGCAGTGGTGAACACCGGTCCGTCCGACGTCGTGTTCGCAATCGCCATACCGGTGTCGAAACCGGCAGCGTTGGTCACGTACGGGAACAGGAGCGAGGTCGCGCAGGTCGACGTCGAGAAAGCCGTGACCGGCGAATTCACGTTCACGAAGCGCGGGAAGGCGCTCGCGCCCGTCGGTCCGAGCTCACCCTGAGCGGTGACAGAGCCGATACCGTTCGTCGGGCTGGCCGAGAAGCGAACGATGAACGGGATGTTGACGGTATTCACGTTAACCGAATCCGCCGCGATCACGTCATACACGACTTCCGTGGCATTCACCTGACGGAAGGTGATCGCCGAGAATTCCGTGTCGCCGGGCACGGCAGGAGGACCAGCCAGCGCCGGGTTGGCTACCGTACCAGTCTTGCTGAAGTTCGAAGTGGGCTCTGCGCCGGTCGCCGCGCCACTGGCCAGCCGGAGGCTGACACCGGTGGACGTCTGCGCCGCCGGAGTGCCACCCGTCTGGGTGCCCGTGACGAACGGATCGTTCACGCCAGTCGAAGCATTGGACGGCACCCAAACCGAGACGCCAGCAGGCAATGCGCCCATGATGATTCGGAGTTGGGTGGCGTTCTGCGCTCCCGTGCCTTCCTGAGCCGTCGTGCGGAACACGCTCGAGAAGAGCTCCGTGAAGCGGAAGAAGCCACCGATGGCGCCGTTCGAAACGCAGATCGGCAGAGACTGGGGCGCGGCAGCGGCTGCGGTCGCAGAGACTGCGGCGTTGGTACCACCCACCACCTGGAACGTGAAGCTGCGCGGCAGAACGAAGCCGATGTTGGTCGGATTCGGATTGGTCGGCACAACGGTGTTTCCGGAGGTGATGACGATGAAGGCGGTCACCGACGAGTTCGAAGGAACGCGGTTCGCATTCACGCGGATACCGGTGATGGTGATGGTGTTGGTGGCCGGGGGACCGGCAACCGCGACGCTGCTGACGTTGGCAAAGCTGATTGAGTTCAGAATGGCGCTATTGATGACGCCCGCCTGGCCGTTAGCCGTCGCCGTCACGGCCGGCGACGCACCCGTATTGGTGTTGGCGACATCGGCGTTCAGGGTAACGATCAACGACGCGTTTGCAACCGGCGCCGTGCAGCTCAGGACGATATCGCCAGCCAGTTCGGCCAGACCTGCCGGTCGGAGGGCGAAGGTGGTCGACGTCGTCGAACAGGTTTGCGCATACGAAGCCACGCTGCCGATAACGAGCAGCCCGGCCGTCGCAAGCGCGCGATACAGCTTGCGAGAATTAAGCATTCAGGATCTCCTTGTGGATCACGATTCGAATTGAAGGAACCTCTCTGCCAACCTGAGCCGCTACTGCTTCAACAAACTTTCGCTTGCCGCTGTACTCAAATCGAGCAGAACCAGTCACTGTGCTCGCGGGTTTCGGATTGCATTTGGTTCTCACCCGTCTGTGCGAATCTTTCACAAACTAGCACCGGCTGACACCACCCGTCAACGGATTTCACCCGCCGCCGGAGGGACATCTGTCGGTTTACTTCCACATTCAAACACGCGCTCTGGGGTGAGTCAAGACAATTTTCGTCCTGTGACACCAATTTTCTTCTTCATTTTGAGCGAGTTGCCCCACCTTGACACACCGGGTGTTTACTTCTTGGGCAGCATCCGGGAGATTCGCTTCATGTTCTGCTTGATCTCCTCGGTGGCCTCCCGCACCTGATTCGTGTCATAGATGACGCGCGGCGTCAGGAAAATGACCAGCTCCGTGCGCTGCTTGGTGACAGACTTTCCACCGAGTAGACTTCCTAAGATCGGAATCTTGACTAACCCTGGAAGTCCGGAGTTCGTATTCAGGTTGTTTTCCTGAATGATGCCGCCGATGGCGACCATGTCGCCGTCCTGCACCGTGATCTGAGTTTGCACATTGCGGCGCTGGAACGAAGGCGACTGGATCGCATCCCGCGCCGAGGGCGCCACCGCCGAAGACACTTCCTGGTTCACGATCATGGTGACGATTCCCGAGGGCTGCACTCGCGCCGTGATGGTCAGCGTCACGCCCGCATTTCGGTTTTGGATCGTGTTGGCGAAAACGGAGGTTCCACCGCTCTGCACGCCGCCGACGGCGCCCGCCGAGGTCAGCACGGGAACGTCGGTGCCCACGTTGATGCTGGCTGGGATGTTGTCGGTGGCCACGACGCTCGGCGCGGAGAGGACCTTTGTCCGACGAATCTCTTCGCTGGCGTTCAGCGTTGCGAACAGTTCGCGGGCCTGGCCGACCAGGAATCCGGCGGTCAGGTTGATCCCGTTGGCCGTTGCCGCACCCAGCGGGTCCAAGCCTTGGGTGGCCGTACCCCGCCGCTGCAGGAACGCCTGAATGCCGCTGGAGAAGGCGTCGCTCAGGATCACTTCGTAGATTTTGGCTTCGATCAGCACCTGACGCGGCGGAACATCGATTTGCCGAAGCAGCTTTTCGATCTGCGTGTACTCCTGGGGCGTCGCCTGGATCAGGAGTGAGTTATCCCAGGGATTCGGAATCAGGCGCGGCACCTTGACCTGCGGCATCCCCATACCCATGCCGTAGCCGCCGCCGGCGCCGAGGTACGTGCCGGCCTGCCCGGCGGCCGCACTGCCCGCCGCTGCTCCTCCCGGCGAGGGTGCGGCACCGGCCACACCGGCCTGGACCGGGTTGCCATAGGCAAAGTTCTGCCCCATGCCGCCCATGCCCATCATGCCGGGCATCATGCCCATCATCCCCATCCCGCCCATGCCCATCATGCCGGGCATCATGCCCATCATTCCCGGCATCATGCCCATCATTCCCATACCCATGCCGCCGCCAAACTGGTTGAATCCCGCCTGGCCGGCCTGTCCTGGCACGGCACTGGCCTGCGCCGTCTGCTGCACCGAGACCATGTTCAGCATGTTCAACAGCCACATGTAGGTCAGCGTGTCGGACGGATTGAGATTCTGGCTGAGATAGAGCAGGGTGACCGCCATGGCCAGGCTCTCGGCGCGGCCGTATTTGACGCGGAAGACGTAATTGTCGGTGCCGCCCACGGGCGCCTTGGGTTCGACGTCCAGTTTCTCGACCCACTTCTCGATCTGTTCAAAGGCGCCTGGATTCGGCGCGAAGATGACCAGCGTGTTCAGCCGCTCGATCGGCAGGAACTGCACCGCCGCCTTCTGCGACAGGCCGAGGGTCGACACGACCCGATCCAGTTCCCGCGCCATTTCCGATGGCCGGACATTCTTCATCTCGTACAGGCGGATGCGTTGGCCCACCAGGGTGTCGGAGTCAAACAGTGAGATCAACTCCATCGTGCGGCGCATGTTGCGCGCGTTGTCCAGCAGCAGCAGCAGATTGGCCGGTTCATAGACCACCTGCTTGGCGCCCTCGCCCAGGAACTGTTCCGTCAGCTTGGCGATTTCGGCGGCGCTGGCATACTTCAGAAAGACCAGGTTGAGCACCAGCATCTCGTCGTCCGGCAGGTCCTTGGCCTGAAGGTTCCGGACCGGAACGGGCAGTTTGTTGGCCTCCGCGGCGGGGATGATGCGATACAGCTCGCCCACCTGGACCATGGAATAACCGTTCACGCGCAGAATCGTCTCCAGCAGTCCGCGCACGTCGGCCGCCTTGATCTCGCCGTAGGTTTGGACGGTGATCGTGCCTTTCACGCGCGGGTCGAGGATGTAGTTGATCTTCAACTGCCGGGCGAGAGTGTCGATCACCTCAGCCAGCGAGGCGTTGGGCAGGTTCAACACCAGCGACGGACCTTGCGCGGCAGCGGGCGCGGGCTGGGGCGTCGTTGTGGTTGCGGGCGGCTGCTGGGCCGCAAGGACCGTGGCGATGGCCAGCGCACCGGTCCACTGCAGGAGAGTCCAGCGCTTCATTGGGCGCGGGTCTCCGTGGCGGACGCCTTGCTCTCGGCCAGCGCGGCTTTCTCGTCGTCATCAAGCGGGTCGGTCTTCTTCTTGGACCACCGCGAGAAGCCGAACGGCGTGCGGCGGGCAAACTCGAGCGTTTCGCCGCGGTCGGCGGCCAGGATGCCGTTGGCACCGGCCTGCGAGCCCTCGGGGTAGCGCGTCAACCCCCATGGAAGCTGGCGATAGATCCAGGATCGGCCCTGCGGATCCTGGTAGCGCCATTCAAAGTCACTCAACTTCTCGGCCTTGGCCGGCAATTGGAGCGCGGGATCCTTCCGGACGGCCGCTTTCGAGGCCGCCTTCTTCTTGGGCGACGGGGGCGCCTGCGTGGGCTGGGCGGCCAGCGCCAACACGGTCAGGAAGGCGATTGCGAATCGAATCATCATTGCTTCTCCCAAAAACAGACACTTCCGAAAGGGGTCTGGCGGCTTCGCTTAGTGAATCCGTCGACCACCGTGCCGTCCGGCGTCGGATCACCGGGCGTGCAGTAGCGCATGGAGGCGGAGCCGGCTTCCGGGCCCATGCGCGGAGCCTGGTTGCTGGTGTTGGTGGTGGGGCTGGCCGACGCTGGATCCGGACGGGCCGGACTGGCGCTCACGGTCGCCGGTGCGGGTGAGGTGGCGGCAGGCGCGGGCGCAGCCGGTGCAGCCACGGCCTGCGCGTCCAGCTTCGGCCGCAGCTCCTCCAGGCGGCGCTTCACGGTCTGGCCTTCCCACTCCAGGGTGAGTTCCTGGTTGTTGGCCGCCGTCAGCTTGAAGGGGCCAATCGATTCGCCGACACGATAACCGCGCTGCGGCGTTTGCTTGTCGCTCAGAAACACCACCGGTCCGGCGCCGATATCCATGACACCGTGCGCCGCAGGCAGTGAGGGCATCGGCTTCTCTTCCTTCACCTCGATGACCACGGTGGGGTTGCGGTCTTTCGAAAACAACATCTGCTGCGCGACGTCGAAGTAGCTGGCCGCGCGCGGCGGCGGCTCCGGTGAGGCTACGCCCGCGGAGGGAGCGGTGGACGGCGCGGTACGCCGGGAAGCGATCACCTCCTGACGGCGCTGCTCGGCCTGCTGCCAGCGGTCTCGCACGGCGATGATGCAGGCGGCGATGCCCGCCGCCAGAATCAGGTTCAGAAGGAGGAGATTCCTTTTCAAAACGCGCCTCGCACTTGCTTTAACAGGGCTCCGCGCGCCAGGCCGGAGATCGTCAGCCGCACGGGGATGGTCTTCTGCTTGTTGCTGGTGGCGGTAACATGCAACTCCTCGATGGCCAGCAGTTCCGGCTGCGCGGCAAGGTCAGCCAGGAAATTGACGAGTTGTTCGATCTGGCATTCCAGCGCCGTATTCAACAAAAGTTGCGCGTAGTCGCCTGTGAAGGGCCGAAGCTGTCCGCTATCGGCCTGGCGGAGGTCGAGCGGAGGCGACTGCGCCCGCGCTACACGCCGCACGATGGCCAGCAGATTTGCCTGGGCCTGCGCCGAGGAGTCCCCCGGAATGAGTCCCTTTTCCAACTGGACCAATTCCGCGCGGGCCGCATCGCGAAGCGCGGCGCGGGCCGGCAGTTGCGCGGCCTCCCGCCGAAAGCGATCCAGCCGCTGCGCCAGCATTGCGGAGTCCGCCGTCCCGCCCACGGTCTCCGGCGCCGGCTGCGGCCAGTAGGCATAGGCCAGCATCACGATGGCGGCAACAGCCAGTATGGTCAGAGCCCGGCGATCGCGCGGGGTCATTTCTTGACCTCCGGCTTTGCGGCGGCGGGCGGCTCACGGCGCTCCGCACGCAAGCGAAATGTGTCCATGCCGGACTGCGCGCGGGCCAGCGGCGCCACGAATTCCGAATTCCGGAACAGAGGTGAGGCGTCAAACGCTTTCAGCAGATCGGTCGCGGTCTGCGATTCGCCCACAACGGCAATCGACTGCCGTGTCAGGTCAAGCGAGCTGGACCAAGCCGGGGGCGCGAGCAATCGCGTCACCTCCTTCAGCGCGTCAAGATCCTGGCGCGTGCGGTCGCGGAAGGCCTTCAGACCGGCGGCTCTGCTCCGGGCGGCCTGTTCTTCGCGCGCCGCCTGCGCCGACTGGATCGCCTGCGGTTCGACGAGGCGCACCTCAGCCTGTAAGGTTTCCGAAAGCCGCCTCTCTTCCCAGGCGGGAAATGCCGCCACGGCAGCGCCGCCCAGGACCAGAACGCCGGCCAGAACCGCCGTCGGCGCCAGTGCCCAACGCGACCGCGAAGCCCGCCGAGCGGGGTCGAGCAGGTTCCATTGGTCAAACAGCCAGGGACACGCGGCAATCAAGGCTCCGCCGCCCGAGAGGCGTTCCGCCGGAAGCACGCTGCGAAGGTCGGCCGCGGGCTCTTCCGCCATCAGCCGCATTTGCGCCCGCACCCGGGGAAGCACGCGTTCCGCGGCACCATCCAACACCGCCCAGAAGACCGGCGCGTGCTCGCTCTCGCCATAGACGAAGGTTGAGGAGTCCTCTTCCAGGGCAAGCAGCGGCGGAGGGGACGCGGTCCAACCGCGCGCGGCGCGAATCGCGGCGACAGGCGTCGTTACCGAGGCCAGCGGAATGCCCGCCTCTGCCAGGAGCGCAGCACGATCTTCCACCGTGTCTCGCCGCGCCGCCGCCACCAGCACCGCGCCTTTCGCCGGTAGCGCCGCCCAAGCCGTCACGCCATTCTCACCGAAGGGATGCGTCTGCTCGATCTCAAAGCTGACGGCTCCGGCTAAGTCTTTGTCCGCAACGCCGCGCATTGGGAGCACTCGGGAGACACACTCGGCCGGCGATAGCACCCACGCGGCAGGCTGCCCTTCCAGGCCAAGGGACCTTGCCCAGCGCGCGTATTCCGCTCCCCATTCCGCCGCGGGCCGCGCAAGGGCTTTCGCAAACGTCTCGGACCCGCGCAGGGTGATCCCTGAAGGCCGCACCCGGACAGCAGCCGCAAGGATGTCTTCGCCCGATGCTTGCAGCCCGATGCCGCTGCCCATCGCCAGCCACTGGCGTAAACCGGTCACTGCCGGGTCAACTCCCCCGGGGCGACCGTGGCGTAGAACTGCTTCACGTTCCACCGGTAGAAGTTGCTGAAGCTTTGCTCATAGACCGCCAGGACGGCGCTGGAGCGGCGATAGTCCGATACGCCGCCATCGCTGCGGCGGGGCCAGGCAGTGGCGCGGATGGTAAATGCCTGCGCGGTTCCGGAGCTGAGGAAATTGCGCGCCGGGCCGACGCTCAGCGTCAAGCCGCCAAGCGCTTCGTCGGTGATGGGAGCCAGACGGCGGAGCCGGAGGATCACATCAGCATCTCCTGCGCCCAGTCCGGCAGCGGCCAGCACGGCCGGATGCGCGCTGTTGGCATCGAACAGCCGCGTGGTGCCGTACACGGAGAACACGTCGCGCAGGCCGGGACGCTCCACTACCGCGCCGCCCGCCAAGCGTTCCATGCCGCCGTAGTAGATTGCCGGAGTCACGCCTTGCACCAGGAGAAGTTCCTCGATCTTCTGGAAAGACGACCGCAGCGGGCGAAAAGTCGGAGACAGCGACAAATAATACGCATCAAAGGGAGTCGGCCCCCGCGAGGGCGTGCGCCAATCCAGAATGGCGGCGGTGAGAAGCCGCACGCGTTCCGGCGGATGCCCGCAGGCAAGCAGCACCCGTGACAGTTCGTCAGGCGTGGCCGCGTTGATGTTCCACTTGCCGCCTTCCGAAAGCAGTTCCACCAGCACGCGCCCACCCGGCAGTTCCCAGACGTAACGCGGCACACGCAAATCAAACACCGGAATCTGGCCCGGCACCAACGGCGGCGGCACGCGGAAGAAGTACAGGACGCGTTCGATCGCACCACGCGCCAGCAGCGCCGCCCGGGATCCGTCCACATGATTCTCCGCGCGCCGTGTCTCTTCGTTCACCGTGCGCGCCACGGCAAAGGAGATCAGGCCCAGGGCGGCAGTCAGCCAGAGTACGGTGATCAGCGCCGCCCCGCGACGGGGAGCCGTCATCGGGCTAGAAGTTGCGCGGTGCCGCATAGACCCTCGCTGTCCAGGCGCGTCCTCCGCCCATGTCGACTCGGACGGCGTCCGGCAGTTGCCCGTTTATCCAACGCGGCACCCACACACCGGGATCGAAGCCGCGCGGCTCGAGATACCAGAACCGGACTGCCGTCAACTGGTCCGCGATGACGTAGGAACCGGGCCCGACGCCGATCGGCTGAAACCGCAGGACGGACTGCCCGAGCACCGGGTCGGGAAAGCGCCCGGCAATCAGCACGCCGGTGGCAAAGGGTCCATAGTACGGACGTTCATTCACGATCAGGCGCAGGCCGCCGCGCTCGGAAGGGGCCGGACGCAACTCGACAATCATCGGCCGCCCGCGCGCGCCCTCCTGCAAGGAGTGCAGTGTGA
>CAYNDS010000074.1:0-5461 GCA_964395885.1 uncultured Solibacteraceae bacterium
CGGGGAAGGCGAGACGCGCCTGTTTCCGGGTTGGCGCGGGAAGTGGATGCTGGTTTCGGCCTTCTTGCGCGCCTGGTGGCAGGCCATTCCGATGATTCCGCGCATGTGGGCGAAACGAAAGGAGGTGCGGCGATTCCAGAAGCTGAGCTCGACCGAGATCTGCCAATTGATCGATCGGTTCCGGATTCCTCTCCGCACTCTCAGCCGTCAGGCCAGCTAGGCGACGCCTGCCCGCTTTGCGGCACGATGGCCGCCCGCACTCTGTTTCGCGTGGCGGATCGTCTGTACGCCACCACGACCGAAGGCTTTCTGCTGGTGGAGTGCGCCAATTGCCGCCTGCTTCGCCTGTTTCCCCGCCCGCGCCCGGAAGATCTGAGCCGCTACTATCCCAGCGGATACTGGTTTGCGCCGGAGGATTCGGTGGGCCAACTGGCGGAACTCTACCGGCGTTTCGTCCTTCTCGACCACGTTGCTTTTGTCCGCCAGGCGCTCAGCCGCACCGCCACTGCGGGTCCTGTGCTGGACGTGGGACCCAGCGGCGGACTGCTCGGGCGGCTCCTTCGGGACCGCGGCGTGCGGGTCTTCGGGCTCGATAACTCGTTTGACGCCGCGCGCATCGCCTGGAAGGTAAACGGACTTCCGTCGCTCTGTGCCGACCTGGCGCAGGCGCCCTTGCGGGACGGTGCCTTCGCCTTGGTGACTCTGTTCCACGTGCTGGAGCATGTGCCGGACCCGGAGCGCTTCCTCCGGGACGCCCGCCGTCTGCTCGCGCCCGAAGGCCGGCTGATCGTGCAGGTTCCGAACGCGGCCAGCTGGCAGTTTGTTCTGCTCGGCGATCGCTGGAATGGCTTGGACGCGCCCCGCCATTTGTGGAACTTCCGGACCCCGGATCTCGAGCGCCTGCTCGACCGCTGCGGCTTTGACGTCGTGCGCCGGAAGCACTTCTCCCTGCGCGACAACCCAGCCGGCTTTGCCACCAGCCTGGCACCCGGTCTGGACCCGATGGCGCGGCGTGTCCGCGGCACCAGGGAAACTCCCGCCGTTGCGCTGGCGAAGAACCTGGCTTATCTGCTGCTCACGATGGCCTGCGCACCGGTTGCGCTGCTGGAGGCGGCCTGCCGCGCCGGATCGACCATCATGATCGAGGCCAAGCCGCGTCCGTGAGCCTCTACGATCTCCTGCGCGATTCCCTGCCCCGTCCTCTTTCCCGCTATGTACTGGATTTTGAGGCTCGAATCGAAGATGCGGTCCGGGCGCTGGCCGGGAGCCTCCCGGAGGGATCCATGGTTCTCGATGCCGGCGCGGGGGAGTCCCGACACCGGTCCGCTTTTTCGCGGCAGCGCTACGTGGGCGTGGATCTGGCCATCGGCGACCCGGCGTGGAACTACCACGCGCTCGACGCGGTGGCCGACCTCGAGCGGCTACCCTTCCACGACGGCACATTTGATGCTGCGCTGAATATCGTCACATTAGAACACGTCCGTCATCCGGACCTTGTCCTCGCCGAGATTGGTCGTGTACTGAAGCCCGGAGCCGCGCTGCTGCTGATCACCCCGCTCGAATGGGAGGAGCACCAGGCTCCTCACGACTACTTCCGGTTCACCCGGCATTCGCTGGCTTTCCTGCTCCGGGAAGCCGGATTTCGCGTGGAACGGAGCGAACCGGCAGGCGGGATCTTTCGCCTGCTCTCCCGACGCATGCTGAACGTCCTCGCCACCAGTTGGCTGGCGGGCCTGGTGCTGGCACCCGCTGCGCTCCTGCTGCCTTTGTTGGATGGATGGGACAAAAAGCGGACAAGTACGCTCGGCTATGTCACCTTGGCGCGAAGGTTGGCGGGGGAAAAAACCTAGACAGAACTCAGTCGAGTTTCGGCTGGCAAATGTGGCAAAATCGGTTTCGCTCCGGTGTCCTCAATCGGTCGATATCTGAGGTAGCGTGCGATTCTCGGTCATAGTCTCGCTTGCGATTTTGCTCCTGGCGACGGGATGTTCGCGCGCCAAGCCTAGGGTGCGGATCGGGACGAATCACAGTCCTCCGTTCAACTATTTCGACCAGAATGGCAAGCCGACCGGCTTCGCCGTGGAAGCGATGAACCGGGCCGCCGAGCGCGCGGGACTGGAACTGGAGTGGGTTACCAGCAAGGTGGGTCCGGAAGCAACGATGGAAGCGGGGCGGGCGGATCTCTGGCCCGTGGTCACCTACTTTGAAGAGCGCAAGAAGCAACTCTATCTGACCGAGCCGTGGTGGAGGCTGGCCACCGCGATGTACTTCCGGCAGGGAGCCGGAGTGGAAAGTCTGGCGGACCTGGCCGGGAAACGCCTGGTACTGACGAGTCCGTCAAAGCGTTTGATCCCGTCGGCCAAGTTCCCGAAGGGCGTGCAGATCGACGTTGCCGACACGGTTCGCGGAGGAGTGGAACGGCTCTGTCGCGGCGAGGCGGACGTGGTGTGGGTCGACTTGCGGCTGACAGACGGTTTCCTGCTGGATCGGCCAGCGGTTTGCCGGGACTTTCCGTTTGAGGCGCGCGGCGTCGCGGAAGGCGCGCGTCAGTTCTCGATTGGCGCCAAGTTCGGCCACGAGGCGCACGCCGAGAAACTGCGGAAGGCCATTGACGAGCTTGGGCTGAGCGGCGAACTGGTAGACTTGGCCGCGCGTTGGAACTTCATGGACCAGACGGACTCCTCGGTTCTGCTTTGGCTGAACGAGACCCGTCGGCGCCACCACCAGGCACAGGTGATTGCCGTTGCTTCCGGGGTGGGTTCACTGGCGGCCGTGATCGGCCTCTGGATGGTGTCGCGCGCCCGTCACCGCGCCGAGCTGAGCGCCAAGGCGCGGGGCGAGTTTCTGGCCAACATGAGCCACGAGATTCGCACGCCGATGAATGGCGTGCTCGGGATGACGGAGTTGACGCTCGGCACGACACTCACGCCCGAGCAGCGCACTTATCTCGAAGTGGCCCGTGACTCCGGTGTCCGCCTGCTGACGATTCTCAGCGACATTCTCGACTTAAGCCGGATTGAGAGTGGAAAGCTGGAACTGGAGGAGACTACCTTTGACCTGGCCGACGTGGCGCGGCGGTCCCTGCTGGTGCTCTCCTTACAGGCAAAGGAAAAAGGGATCGACTTGCGCGACGAAATCGACCCGGCGCTTCCGCCTTGGCTGAAGGGCGATCCGGGGCGTCTGCAACAGATCCTGATCAATCTGCTGTCGAACGCGGTGAAGTTCACCGAGCGAGGCGAAATCGTGCTGTCGGCACGTGTCGCCGGCGCGCCCGGACTCGCGGGCGTGCCCCTGGAGCTTGCGGTCCGCGACACGGGCATCGGAATCCCGCCCGCGCACCAGCAGCGCATCTTTGAGCCCTTCACCCAGGCCGATGCGTCGACCACGCGGCGCTATGGCGGAACTGGCCTTGGTCTGGCGATCTGCGGCAAGCTGGCGCGGATGATGGGAGGCAATATGACGGTCGACAGCGAGCCGGTCCGAGGAAGCACCTTTCTCTTGACCTGGACCGCCGTCGAGGCCCCGGAGCCGCCCGCGCGCATGGCAACGGCTTCGGAGACGCGGGTTCCGCTTCGCCCGCTCGACATCCTGATTGTCGAGGACAACCTGGTGAACCGTACCCTCCTCGAGCGGGTCTTGGCCAAGGCCGGACATGCAGTCACCGCGGCTTCGAACGGAGTGGAGGCGCTGGCAAGGGTGGAGGCGCGGCAGTTCGACGCCATCCTCATGGACGTCCACATGCCGGAGATGGACGGGCTGGCGTGCACGCAGGAGATCCGCGCCCGGGAGGCGGCCTCCGGGCGCCGTACGCCGATTATTGCTCTCACCGCACTCTCGCTGCGCGGGGATGCGGAGCGGTGTCTGGCCGCAGGCATGGACGGCTACGTCGCCAAGCCGTTCCGCCAGCAGGAACTCTTTGCCGCGCTGGCGGAAGCGACCGCGACACGCCTTGTCGCCTAGAACGTGCCCTCGTCCGCCGACGGACCGTACAGGTCCGGCACCGGGACGCCCGTCAGGCGCAGGTAGACGGTCAGCTGTCCCCGGTGGTGAATCAGGTGATTCATCACAAAGGAGCGCACCACGCCCACGCGGGGCATGGCAAAGACGGTGGCCCCACCGCGCGTGATCGACCAGTTGGCAAGCATCGCTTCGTCGGTGGCAGCGGCCAGCAAGGCCCTTCCTTCCTGCACGTTACGGTCAAAGATGGCAACCGCCTCGGCGGCGGAGGTCACCTCCGGCGGGGGCGCGAAGGAATCCAGCGCCAGGACATCAGCCTGCATCGTGGAGGCCAGCCAACCGGCTCCGTGAGCGATGTGAGTGGCAAGGCCGGCAAGCGACATCGAGCGCTCGTGCGGCCGGAAGCCGAGTTGATCCTTCGCGATGCGTTCCAGGGCGCGGCGCGTGTTCGCCATCTCGTGATCAAATTCGGGCAGCAGCGATTGTGCAATGGACAAGGGGAAGTCTCCTTTGGGCTTGAGCGTAGCACGGTTTAGGTCGTGATTTTCGCCTTTTCTTCGCATCCCTCTGGTTTGTGTGCAGTACTATGACGAAGAATGAAGCGCTTTCTGTCCCGCCGGACGCCGCCGCTGAACCGGATTCTGCTGGTGGAGAGCGGCTCACGCGAGGTGGCGGAGCGTTGGCTTGCGTGGCTGAGGCAACAGAGTCCCGGGGCGAGCGTGGACGTGGTCACGTGTTTTGAGGGACTTCCGGACGGTGCTGACGGGGAACGGTTCGATGCCTCGCGGCAGCGGGACTGGGCGAGCCGCAAGCAATTCTTAACACTGCTCGATGCCCGTCGATATGATTTGCAGGCGGTTCTCGCCACCGGCGAACCGCTGTTGGCGCGCTGGAAACCGCTGCTCATCACCTTTGTTGGGGCGAAGGTGTTGTTGGTGAATGAGAACGCGGACTGCTTTTGGCTGGACCGGGGCCATTGGCGCACGGCGGCCGGTTTTCTGCTGTTCCGTTTGGGGCTTCACGGGTCGGGGTTGTGGGCGCAACCGTTGCGTCTTTTGCTATTCCCGCTCACGTTCAGTTATCTTTTGTTTTACGCTGCGAAAGTTCACTTACGGAGAAGATTGTTGCGATGGTAATGAAAGCGATTCGCGTGTACGAGCCCGGCGGGCCAGAGGTGATGAAGTTTGAGGACGTGGAAGTCCCTCAGCCGGGTCCTGGGCAGGCGCTGGTACGGGTCGCGGCGGCGGGCGTCAATTTTATCGACATCTATTTCCGAAAAGGGTTGTACCCGACACCGGAAAACCCGTTTTCGCTCGGGATGGAAGGCGGCGGCGTGGTGGTCGCGGTGGGAGAGGGCGTCGACACCTGCAAGCCAGGCGACCGTGTGGGCTGGTGCATGGAGCGGGGAAGCTATGCACAGTTCGCTTTGGTGCCGGCATGGAAGCTGATTCCATTGCCGGAGGAGATTGAGATGCCGACGGCGGCGCAGGCGCTGCTGCAGGGC
>CAYNDS010000074.1:5471-18859 GCA_964395885.1 uncultured Solibacteraceae bacterium
CTGCAGGGCCTGACGGCGCACTATTTGACGCGCTCGACGTTTCCGCTCGCGGCGGGACAGACCTGTCTGGTGCACGCCGCCAGTGGCGGAACGGGCACGCTGATCGTGCAGATGGCCAAGATTGCCGGGGCACGCGTGATCGGAACGGTGTCGAATCAGCAAAAGGCGGACCAGGCACAGATGGCCGGCTGCGACGAAATCATCAACTACAAGAAGCAGGATTTTGTTGCCGAGGTGAAGCGGTTGACCGAGGGCAAGGGCGTCGATGTGGTCTACGACGGCGTCGGCAAGGCGACGTTTGCGGGGGGACTCGACTGTCTTCGGCCGCGCGGCATGATGGTACTGTTCGGCCAGTCCTCCGGCCCGGTTGGCAAGATCGACCCGCAGGTGCTGAACCAGAAGGGCTCGTTGTTTCTGACCCGGCCGAGCCTGGGGCATCATGTCGCCACACGCGAGGACCTGCTGGCGCGCGCCCGGGACCTGTTCCAGTGGAAGATGACACGCAAGCTGCACATCTTCTATGACCGCAGCTACTCGCTGTGGGATGTGGCGACGGCGCACAAGGATCTGGAAAAGCGAAAGAGCATGGGCAAGCTCATGCTGACGATGGGCTAGCGCGGTTCCTCGACTACGAGAACGCGGTTGACGGCGACGTCTCGCAGGGTCTGGGTGACCCCGGACGGCCAGACGATGGCCATCTCGGTGACGCGCGGTGCCTCGCCGAGCCCGAAGTGGACGCGGCGGTCATTGGAAGATGCGTAACTGGAGGCGGCAGAGGAATAGCCGTACCGCTTGGCGCCGTCCGGAAGAGTCACAGCCACGGCGGCACCGATTCCGTCGCGGTTGCTCCGGGTCCCCCTGAGCGACACCGTCAGCCAGTGTCCGCCGGTACGGTTGCGAAACACCGCAGCCGGCTCAGCATTACTGTTCACGGCAAAGTCAATCGCTCCATCGTTGTCGACATCGCCGAAGGCTGCGCCGCGTGCGGCTCTGGACCGCGCAAGGTCTTGTCCACCATCGCGCTCGACGAAACGGCCGCGCTGGTTGCCGAGCAGCAGAATCGGTTCGCGATAGCGCAGCTGCGGCTGAGTCCGTTCGATGTTGTCCATGACATGACCCTGGGCCACGAGAAGGTCGCGCCATCCGTCGTTGTCGAAGTCGGCAAGCTTCATCCCCCAGCCGGAGTGCAGGAGCGAAGCGCGGCCGAGCCCGGAGGCTTGCGTCGCGTAATCGAACTGCCCCTGTTGATTGCGGAACAGGGCATAGCGTTCGTTGGCGAGCGCGTTAATGACGATGTCGGGCCAGCCGTCCTGGTCGAAGTCCGCGGCATCGACACCCATTCCGGCGAAGGTCTTGCCGTCCTCATCAAAGGCGATCCCGCGCTCGGCGGCCTCTTCGGCAAACGTGCCGTTCTGGCGATTACGGAACAACTGCTGCGGCTGATGGTCGTTGGCGACAACGAGGTCCGGCCAGCCGTCGCGATCGATGTCGGCAACGGCCACGCCTAATCCCTTGCCGGGATGGGCGGCAATTCCCGAGGCCTTCGACACATCGCGAAACCTTCCGTCGCCCCCGTTTCGAAAGAGTTGATGTGTGGTGGCCGGGAACTGATCCGGGTGGCAGTAGGCGCGGAGCCCCGGCTTGCGCTCACCGCACCAGATGTCGCGCGAGAAGTCCCATTCGACGTAGCGGGAGACGAAGAGGTCAAGCCACCCATCGCGATCGTAGTCGAGAAACGCGGCGCTGACGGACCAGCCGCTGGCCGCCACACCCGTCGCAGCCGTGACATCGGTGAACGTGCCGTTACCGTTGTTGCGATACAGGATGTTCGCACCGTAGTTGGTGAGGTAGAGGTCCGTGTCCCCATCGTTGTCGAAGTCCGCAGCGGCGGCGCCCATGCCGTAGCCAAGGCCCGCGACGCCAGCCTTGGCCGTTACGTCGAGCCACCGCCCGTCGCCGAGGTTTCGGTACAGGCGGTTCCAGAAGCGGGGGTCGCTCTTGTCCGCGACGGCACCCGCCGGCATAGGGTCCTCGAGCTTTGCGCCGTTGACGAAGTAGAGATCGAGACGGCCATCCCCGTCATAGTCCAGCATCGCAACGCCGCCGGTCATGCTTTCGAGCAGGTACTTGCGCGTGGTCTTCGAGGGCTGGTTGAGAAAGGCGATGCCGCTCTCAGCCGTTACGTCGCGAAACTGTCCCGCGAGGGTAGCCAACAAGAGGGGCGCAAGCAGCAGGCGGCGCATCGGATTTCAGTCTCTCACTGACTTTTGACGGCGAGCAGGGACTTGGGCCAACCGAGGAAACGCTCCGATTCGATCCGGGGCTCGGGAAAGAGTTCGGCGAGGCGCGACAGGCTGAGCAGGGCGACGTCGTCGACGACGTGACGGACATAGAAGGCACGACGGTCGGGCGACGGCCGCGTCAGCAGTGCCCAACCGTTGACATGATGCGCCATACGCCGCCACCTGCGGGGCAACCAGTGCAGGAACGGGGTGAGCAGGTGAGGTTCGATCGGAAATCGGGGATCCGGCGTTTCGACGAAGTAACGGCGCCCGACGCGAGCAATCTCTCGAGCGAAGGCATGCTGACGCTCCGGCGATCCGACGTGCTCGATGACGGAGTTCGAAAAGACGATGTCGAAGGCCTGATCCCGGAAGGGCAGGCGGCAGCCGTCGCCGGCGACCCAGGTGAGAGTTCCCTGCTCGGCGGCGGTGCGCGCTTCGTTGAGGA
Source organism: uncultured Solibacteraceae bacterium (assembly GCA_964395885.1). Lineage (GTDB taxonomy): Bacteria > Acidobacteriota > Terriglobia > Bryobacterales > Bryobacteraceae > JAPKYZ01. The sequence goes on from CAYNDS010000074.1 coordinate 8,202, forward strand.
TCGTCAGGCGGGGACGGTGAGCAAGCAGGTTCCAGTTGGAAGGCGTGCCGCCGACATCCAGCACGCGCGTCGACGGGGTGAGGGCAAAGCGTTCGGCGAAGGCCTGCATGCGGCGGCGCCGGAAAGATTCGACCCAGAGATGGAGCCTGGCTTCGGACAAGCCGCCAGAATGACACAATACGGTCGATGGAAACGGTCGAGGCGTTCGGGGGAAAGTGGCAGGTCCGTTATGCGAAGGACTGGGAATCGAGCGGCAGCGAGCTGCGCTTACTGGTGGCCCGCCAACCGGAGGCAGGCCAGCCAAGACGTCCGCAGCAGCCGGCGGTGCTGGAAGGGCCGGCGCTGACCAAGGTCACGATTGACCTGGAAATGAAGCCGGGTGGCCGCTCTCTGATCCTGATTTACGCCTATCAGGGGCCGGCGCACTACAACTACGTCCACATCTCGTCCGACGAGGCGCGCCGTGTCGCCGTGCACAACGGCGTCTTTCATTGCTTTGGCGGGGAACGGGTGAGGATCTCGTCGCTGGAAGGTCCCGCGTCGTTTGACGGGAATTCGGGCTGGACACCGGTTCGGCTGGTCTTCGACGGCGAGACCGGCCGGTGCCATGCAGAGGTGAACGGAAGGCGAAACCCGAGCCTGGAAGCTGTCGATTTGAGCCTGCGGAGCGGACGGGTGGGCCTGGGAAGCTTCAACGAAACGGGCGCTTTCCGGAACTGGCGGGTGACGTCCGGAGCCTAGCTAAGCGCCATTCAGGACGGAAAACCGTATGTCCGCTGGGGCTGGCTTGGGCGGCTCACCGCGAAAGCATACAATGAAGAGAATCTCCGTCGTTTTCCGAAAGACTCTCCGTGGAAGAAAAACGTGGGCCAAAGGCGCCCGCGGAGATGGCCGCCGAAGTTTGGGCTGATGCATTTGTGGATCGGCTCAGCGGGGCCGCTCCGTTGGTGCAGGCCGCCAGCTATCTGGGTCAGCATTTTGTCGTGGTGGAGGCTGCTCATCTCACCGCGCTGTTGGTGTGCCTGAAGGAGCAGGAGACGTTTGAGACGCTGCTCGACTTAACGGCAGTCGATTATCCGCAGCGTTCGCAACGCTTTGAGCTGGTTTACACGTTGTATAGCTTTCACCGGAATGAGCGTTTGCGGGTCAAGACCCGGACGGCAGACGCCGTTCCGAGCATCGTCAGCCTACATGCGGGTGCCAATTGGCTGGAACGCGAAGTCTACGACATGTTCGGGATCAGTTTCGAAGGGCACCCGGACCTGCGCCGAATGCTGCTGCCGGAAGAGTGGCAGGGCTTTCCGTTGCGCAAGGAGCACGGCATCACGGAGATGGACAACCAGTGGGTTCGCGAGAACCTGGGGATCGCCAGTGGGCAATAGATGACAACTGCCGCGCCCCCGACGACTTTTCTGGATGCCAATGAGCTGGTCCTGAACATGGGCCCCCAACACCCGTCGACACACGGCGTGCTGCGGGTGATTCTGAAACTGGACGGCGAGAAGGTGCTGGGGACTGAGTGCGTGATCGGCTACCTGCACCGGGGCGTCGAAAAGATCGGCGAGAACCGCACTTACGTAATGTTCGCGCCGTACGTCGACCGCATGGACTACGTTTCGGCCGTCTCCAACGGGCTGGGCTACTGCCTGGCGGTGGAGAAGTTGCTGAGCGTGGAGGCGCCGCCGCGGGCGCAGGCGGTGCGCGTGATTCTCACCGAGTTGAACCGGATTTCGAGCCACCTGCTGTGGCTGGGCACCCATGCGTTGGATATCGGCGCCATGGCGCCCCTGTTCTATTGCATGCGGGAGCGCGAGGAGTGCCTGAAGATCTTTGAGAACTACTGCGGCGCGCGACTGACGACGCATGCCTTCCGCATCGGCGGTTTGCAGTACCAAACCTACGACGGCTTTGAAGCGCAGGTCCGCGCATTCTGCGACATCTTCCCCAAGAAGGTGGACGAGTACGAGCAGTTGCTCACCGGCAATCGCATCTGGGTGGACCGGCTGCGCGGGGTGGGAATCCTGACGGTGGCCGATTGTAAGGACCTGGGCGTAACGGGACCGCTGATTCGCGCCGCCGGACTGCGGTGGGACTTGCGCAAGGCGCAGCCCTACTCCGGCTACGAGCAGTATGAGTTCGACATCCCCACCGGAACGCGAGGCGATACGTTCGATCGCTACCTGGTGCGGATGGAGGAGATGCGGCAATCGATCCGGATCATCCGGCAGGCGGTGGACCGGCTTCCGGAAGGGCCGATCATGGCCAAGGTGCCCAAGGTGATCAAGCCGCCGGTGGGCGAAGTCTATGTCTCGATCGAGGCGCCGAAGGGAGAACTGGGCTACTTCCTGGTGAGCGACGGCGGTCTGAATCCCTATCGGGTACGCGTGCGCCCGCCGTCTTTTCTGAACCTGCAGGCACTGGACCGGATGGCCCGTGGCGCGCTGGTGGCCGACATTGTCGCGATTATTGGAACGATCGACATTGTTCTCGGGGAGGTGGACCGATGAAACAATTCCTGCGCAAAGTGTTTCTGCTGGACTTGCTGGAAGGCTTGTGGGTCACGTTCCGCAATCAAAGTCCGGCCAACGTGGTCACGGAGCAGTATCCGCTGGACAAGCCGCCGGTTGCGGAACGCTTCCGGGGCGCGCCGAGGCTGAACATCCACCCGGAGTCCGCCGAGACGCTGTGCATCTCCTGCAACCTGTGCGCGATTGCGTGTCCGGAGAACCTCATCGTCGTCGGCTGGGAGCGCGACGCGAAGAACCGCAAGCAACTCACGACGTTCACCTACGACCTGTCGCGCTGCATGTTCTGCGGCCTCTGCGAGGATGCCTGTCCGGTGGATGCGCTGGAGTTGACGCAGGATTTCGAACTGGCCAGTTACACGCGAGAGGGCCAGATCTGGGACCGGCAGATGCTGGAGGAAGGACCGCGGCCCACGCCGTATCAGGCTTAGATGCTGGACGCGATCTTCTTCTACGCCTTTGCCGCGCTGGTGATCGGGGGCGGTGTACTCACCGTTGCCGCGCGGAGTGCCGTGCACGCGGCAATCTGGCTGATTGTGTCGCTGCTGGGGACGGCAGGCCTGTTTCTGCTGACGCGGGCAGAGTTTCTGTTTGCCGTCCAGATTGTGCTCTACATCGGCGGAATCATGGTGCTGTTCCTGTTCGTGGTGATGCTGGTGAACCTGGACGATGCGTCGCGAGAACGGCAGTTCGCGCGGCAATGGTGGGCGGCAGGGCTGGCGGTATTGGTGGTGGCCGGCGAGATGGTCTGGCTGTTCACGAGGGGACTGCCACGGCTTCCGGCCAGCGCGGCACGGGTCGCCGGCGAAGGCAACACAGAGATGCTGGCCGACGTTTTGTTCCGGGATTATCTGCTGCCGTTCGAGGCCGTGTCGCTGCTGCTGCTGGCAGCGGTGGTGGGTAGCGTTCTTCTGGCGAAGGGACGGCGCACGGCGTGACGATCGGGACGGGACACTACGTGGCCGTGAGCCTGGCGCTGCTGCTGATTGGGACAATGGGCGTGCTTGTGCGGCGCAATCTGGTCGTGGTGCTGATGTCGATCGAGTTGATCCTGAACGCGGCCAACATCAACCTGATCGCGTTTGCCGATCGCCTGCAGAATATGCAGGGGCAGGTCTTCGCGATGTTCGTAATCACGGTGGCGGTGGCGGAGGCGGCTGTTGGCCTTGGGATCCTGATCGCGCTGTTCCGGACGAAGGAATCGGTGAATGCCGATGAGGTGAATCTGCTGAAGTGGTAGTTCTTGTTCCACTTCTGCCTTTGCTGGGCGCGGCGCTGATGCTCCTGATTGGGCGGCGTCTCCCGCGCTGGGCCGTCCATGCGATTTGCTGCCTGACGGTGCTGAGTGCCGGTTTGGTATCGCTCACGCTTCCGGAGCAGCAGGAACTTGTGCTGGCGACGTGGCTGCCGGGCCTCGGAGCGGACTGGGGCTTTCTGGTCGACCGCCTCAGCCGCCTGATGATCCTGATCGTGACGGGAATCGGGCTGCTGGTGCACATCTACTCAATCGGCTACATGGAGCATGAGCCGGGTCACTACCGCTACTTCGGCTACCTCAACCTGTTCGTCTTCTTCATGCTGCTGCTGGTGCTGGCAAACAACTACGCGCTGGCTTTCGCGGGATGGGAAGGAGTCGGTTTGGCCAGCTACCTTCTGATCGGATTTCACTTTGACCGGAAAGCAGCGGGCGATGCGGCGAATAAGGCCTTCCTGGTGAACCGTGCGGCCGATGCCGCGTTCCTGCTGGGGATGTTCACGCTCCTTGCCGGGGCTGGCACGCTTCGGTACACAGAACTCACGACGGCGGGCACAGAGCTATGGATCAGCACAGCGGCGGCACTACTGTTTGTGGCCGCGTGCGGCAAGTCCGCGCAGTTCCCGTTTCAGGTGTGGCTGCCGGACGCAATGGAGGGGCCCACGCCGGTGTCCGCCCTGATCCACGCGGCAACGATGGTCACTGCGGGGATCTATCTCATCGTGCGGTCTCAAGCCCTGTTCGCGCAGGCGCCGAAGGTGCTGGCGGTGATGGGCGTAGTTGGAGCGGTGACCGCCATTCTGGCGGCGACGACGGCAATGGTGCAGAACGACATCAAGCGTGTGCTGGCCTATTCGACGGTCAGCCAGCTTGGTCTGATGTTCATCGCTTTGGGAGTGGGCGCATGGTGGACGGCGGTATTCCACCTTTTCACCCATGCCTTCTTCAAAGCGCTTCTGTTTTTGAGCGCCGGCGCGGTGATCCATTCGCTGGATGGGGAACAGGACATGCGGCGGATGGGCGGTCTGCGGAAGAACTTCCCATTCGCTTTCTGGACGATGGTGATTGGCGCTCTGGCGATTTCGGGCGTGCCGGGGCTGGCAGGGTTCCTGTCCAAGGATGAGATTCTGTGGCGGGCGTTTGAACGGTCTCCGGCGCTGTGGGGCTTTGGCGTCGTGACGTCCCTGCTGACGGCGTTCTACATGTGGCGATTGGTGTACCTGACATTCTGCGGGCCGCCGCACCACGCCGAACCGCACGCGCTGCCGTGGTCAATGCGGGCTCCGCTGGTGGTGCTGGCCATCGGCAGCGTGTTTGCCGGCTACGTGCCTCTGGGTTCCGGACACGGCACAGACAAGCTGGAGTATGTGCTGATGGCGGTCGCTTCGGCAGCTGCAGTGACCGGCATCCTTCTGGCGCACCGGCAGGTGAGACTGCTTTCGCCCTTCTATTTTCTCTTCGGCAGAGGCTGGTACGTGGACGATTTAGTGACACGAGGGTTGGCGCGCGGCTTCGCGCTATCGATGGCCCGAGGGCTGAGCGCATTTGACCGCGGCGTAGTGGACGGTGGCGTGAACGGCGCCGGACTGCTGACCCGGCTGGTTTCGCGCGGCTCGATTCTGGGCGACACCTGGGTGGTGGACGGCGCGGTGCGCTTCACGGGATTGCTGGTAAGGGTCTCGTCGTACCCGGCGCGGCTGATCCAGAGCGGCTCCCTGCAGAACTACGCCCTGATGGCGCTAGCCGGGCTGGCTGCCTTTCTCGGCTGGGCGCTGACGCGGGGGGCGCGATGATCACGGCGTTGCTGCTGGTTCCGCTCTTGGGGGCGCTGGTTTTGCTTGCCTTACCGTCCCGTGCGGCCAAGTACTGGGCAACGGCAGTGCTGGCCGTCGGACCGGTGCAGGTGGTCCAACTCAGCCTGGGATTTGCGCGTAATGGCGAAATGCAGTTCGTGGAGCGGTATCGCTGGATTCCCTCACTCGGCATCGACTATGCCGTGGGTGTGGACGGGATCAGCATCTTGTTGGTGGGGCTCACCTCCGCCATCGGACTGATTGCCGCGCTGGCCAGTTGGGGAGCGATTACTGAACGCGTGAAGGAATACTATGCGCTGCTGCTGCTGTTGCAGCCGGCCATGTATGGCGTGTTTGTTTCGCTCGACCTGGTTCTGTTCTTTGTGTTCTTTGAGTTCTCGCTGGTGCCGATGTACTTTCTGATCGGACTGTGGGGTAGCGAACGAAGACTCTACGCGGCGATTAAGTTTTTCCTCTACACGTTGGTGGGCAGCGTCCTGCTGCTGATCGGCATCATTGCGTTGAATCTTGCGACGGGGGCGGGGACCTTCGACGCGGCGACGCTGTTGCAAGCTCCGATTGCCCCTGGCGCGGCGCGATGGATTTTCCTGGCGTTCCTGATCGCCTTTGCCGTGAAGACGCCCATGTTCCCGGTGCACACGTGGTTGCCGGATGCGCACACGGAGGCGCCGACGGCGGCCAGTGTGATTCTGGCCGGCGTCCTTCTCAAGATGGGCACCTATGGCATGCTGCGCTTTGCTCTCCCGCTGTTGAAGCAAGCGGAGGGCGCCTCGCAGTTGATCCATTGGGGGGCCGTGCTCTCGGTCGTGGCCATTCTCTATGGCGCGCTGGTGAGCCTGACCCAGAAAGACTGGAAGCGTCTAGTGGCTTACTCCTCGGTGAGTCACCTCGGGTTCTGCACGCTGGGACTGTTTGCGATGAACGAGGCGGGCATCGCCGGCAGCGTGTTGCAGCAGGTGAATCATGGGATCTCGACGGGCATGCTGTTTCTGGTGGTCGGCGTGGTTTACGATCGCCGTCACACGCGACTGATTGCGGACTATGGCGGGCTGGCGCACCGGATGCCGAACATGGCAGTTCTGTTTGCGATTGCGATGCTGGCATCAGCAGGCGTGCCACTGCTGAACGGCTTCATCGGCGAGTTCACGATTCTGCGCGGCGCCTATCAGGCGAATCCGGCTTGGGCCTACTGGTCCGTCGCGGGCATCGTTCTGGCCGCCGCCTACCTGCTCTGGCTGTACCAGCGCACAATGCTCGGCAAGCTGTCGCCCGCCAGCGAGAAGATGACAGACCTCACCGCCCGGGAAGTGCTGACTTTGGCACCACTGGCGCTTTGGTCCATCCTGATCGGAGTCTATCCGCGCCCCTACTTTGATCTTCTCGCCGGGCCGGTGGCGAAACTGGTGGACGCCCTGAAGTGAGTGCCTACTACACGGCTGCGGATCACTTCGCGCTGCTTCCGGCGCTGCTGCTGAGCCTATTCGGATGCGCGGCGCTGTTTTTCCGTGGTTCCTGGGCGTTGGCGATGCTCGTCGCGGGAGAACTGTTCACTGCCGTATCGCTTTGGCGGCAATGGCAGGCTGCGCCAGTGGTGGCGTTTCAAGGTGCGTTGACCATCGACGGTCTGGCGCTGGTGTTCTCCGCGCTGTTCGTCTTCGGCGCGCTGATTTGCGGGTTGGTCTCGCTGCGCTATGAAGACCTTGAGGCGGAACAGCAGGGCGACTATTTCGGACTACTGCTTTTGGCACAGGCTGGAATGTTTCTCCTGGCTGCAGGCACGGAACTGGTGACGCTGTTCGTCGGCCTGGAATTGATGGCCGTGAGCTTCTACATCCTGGTCGGCTTTGCGCGCGGGGAGCGGCGGTCCACGGAAGCGGCGTTGAAGTACCTCCTGCTTGGCGCCTTCTCGACAGGCTTCCTTGTCTACGGGTTCTCGCTGCTCTACGGGCTGGCAGGCTCGACGAGGCTGGATGTGATTGCCCGAAGCGTGGCGAGCGTGGACGCATCCGATCCGATGGTGCTTCTGGCGCTACTGACGACCGCCGTGGGTCTGTTCTTCAAGGTCGCTGCCGCACCGTTCCATATGTGGACCCCGGACGCCTATGAGGGTGCGCCGACACCGGTTGCGGCTTATCTCTCGGTGGCCTCGAAGGCGGCGTCGTTCGCACTTCTGCTGCGGATGCTCTGGGGACCGCTGACTCCGCTGCGGGATCTTTGGGAGCCGCTGATCATTACCGCGGCGCTCGCCAGCCTGACGGTGGGCAACCTTGCCGCGCTCACGCAGGACAACGTCAAGCGAATGCTGGCCTACTCAAGCATCGGGCACTCCGGCTACATCCTTCTGGCTCTGGCCGCAGGACCGGAAAGTGGCTACCGTGCCGCCCTGATTTACACGGTGATCTACACGTTAATGAACCTCGGTGCGTTTCTGGTGCTGGTTTCGCTGCGGCGCGGCGAGGCGAAGGGCGAATATCTGGATGAGTTCGCGGGGCTGATGCGGCGGCGGCCCGTGCACGCCGTGCTGATGCTGACCTTCCTTCTGGCGCTGGCTGGTCTGCCGCCCACCGCGGGATTCTGGGCCAAGTGGGTGCTGTTTGCGGCATTGATCGAGGCTGGGCAGTATGCGCTGGCGGTGATCGGCGCACTGTATGTGGCCGTATCGCTCTACTACTATTTCCGCGTGGTGCGTGCCATGTTCATGGGAGACCGTGCGATTGAGCGGGAGATGAATCTGAGCTGGCGCGTGGGGCTTTCCCTGGCGGCGACGGGCGCGGCGACGATCGGGTTGGGCCTGTTTCCGGAACCGGTGCTGGAATTCGTCACGCAATCGGCGGGGCTGCGCTAGATGCTGATCTCAATCGGCATTCTCGTCGTCACGCTGCTGCTGTTTCCGCTCGTGGCCGGCTACATCGTGCACGTCGAGCGCAAAGTCCTCGCGGACTTTCAGATGCGCCTGGGTCCGATGCGCGTCGGTCCGCACGGGCTGATGCAACCCATTGCCGACGCCCTGAAGTTGCTGCTGAAGGAAGACATCGTTCCGGCTTCTGCGGATCGGCCGCTGTTTCTTGCGGCGCCGGTGGTGAGTGTCTTCACGGCGCTGACCTGCTTTGCGGTACTTCCATTTTCCGGGACCTTAGTCGCGGCGGATGTCAACGTCGGCCTGCTGGTGATCTCGGCGATGGCGGCAGTCGGCATCTTAGGCCTGATCCTGGGTGGCTGGTCGTCGAATAGCCACTATTCGTTGCTCGGCTCCCTGCGGAGTGCGGCGCAGTTGGTCAGCTACGAGGTAGCCCTGACGCTTGCGCTCATCTGCGGCGTGATGGCAGCCGGGACCCTTTCGATGCGCGGCATCGTACTCGCACAGCAGGAACGGCAGATCTGGTTCCTGTTTTCCAACTACGGGCTGATGGTGATCCCGTTTGTGATCTTCCTGATCGCGGCCACAGCGGAGACGAACCGCATTCCCTTCGATCTGCCGGAGGCGGAGTCAGAACTGGTGGCGGGCTTTCACACCGAGTACTCGGGTTTCCGCTGGGCTCTCTTCATGCTGGCCGAGTACGCCAACCTCTTCGTTGTCTCGGCGGTGGCGGCGACGCTGTTCCTGGGCGGGTGGCTGCGCCCGTTCCCGAACGTGGCGTGGCTGGAGATCCCACTGGGCTATGGCGTGCCCGTTCTGCTGTTCGGCGGTACGGGGCTGGCTTGTCTGCCGATGTCGCGCAAGGTGCCGGGTCGCGCCGCCCGACTCGGGTTGTTGGCGGTTGGGGCGGGACTGCTTGGCGCCGCGGCCTTGTTTGCCATCCCCTCCGTTCATGTACACCTGACGGGCCCGTTCTGGTTTCTGCTGAAGGTCTCCATCCTGCTCTATGCCTTCATCTGGTTTCGGGGCACGTGGCCGCGATTCCGGTATGACCAATTGATGGACGTGGGCTGGAAGGTGCTGATCCCCGCCGGGCTTGGGGCGATCGGCGTAAATGCCGTGGCCGGATTGCTCTAGAAGCAGGAACGAATCGCCGAGAGGCACGTACTTACTCACAACGGCCCCAACGAAACTCACCGCGCCTCCCTTCCCCAACAGACCGACCCGGCGCGGTGAGGGGGCTGAATCAGCCTCCCGGTCCCGAATGTCCCTCGCCTTCGGCACGGCCCTGCCACACACGAGAAGCGGCACCACAAAAGCGAAAGCGGCGGACCGGTGTGGTCCGCCGCTCTCGTTAAGTCAGGTTGCGATGGAAGGAAACGCTCAGCCCGCTGCTGCCATTGCGGCTTCCTGCACCATCTCGCAGTCCCGAGCCTGCCAACCCACCTTAATGCGGGTGACCATCTTGCTGAGGCCGCGAACGCTGGTGGTCCAGACATCGAGCGCGGCCTTGAGGCTGTCGTAGTTCTCCTGGTTCAGGCGGAACTCGAACAGCGCGGGCTGCGCCAGGCGGTACGGAGTCGGATCGCTCGGCATGCCATCCGCCAGGAAGCGCGCCACGTCGTAGCTCAGTTCCGCCGTCTTGGCCGACAGAATCTCCTCTTCGGTCTTGCCATGGGCGTGACGGACCTTCATGAACTCGGTCCAGTTGTCCCACAGTTCCTCGAAGCCGGGCACCTGCTGGTCAATCCCACGGGCGATGGCCAACTTGCGCAGTGCGGTCATGCCGACGTCGCAGATGGCCGGCCAGATCAGGAAGCTGGCGATCGCGTGATACTTGTGCATCAGGTTGTCGCCCACTTCGCCGCGCTGCAACCGCTCCCAGTTCTCGTCGCGCATGTAGAACTCGACGCAGGCTTCACGCGTGGGGAACAGTTCCCCCTTGGTCTCCTCGACAAACCGATCGAGGAAGGCCTTGGCGTCACCCGCTGCAAGTTCCAGTTCCGGAATCATCGCGCTCCAGGCTTCCGAGCGCTTCACGCCGAACCGGTTCAGGAACTGCGTCTGCTCCTCGAACAGGTCGTCGCGCCAGAAGGCCATCGAGCAGAGGGCCCACTTGCGAGCCTGGATGTAGTCGTCAAAGGAGAGCGTGTCGGTGGCGACGATGATCTCCTCGACGTCGAAGACCCGTTCGTCGCCGTACACGC
>CAYNDS010000075.1:0-2254 GCA_964395885.1 uncultured Solibacteraceae bacterium
GCCCTGTCGACAGCGCCACCCATTCGGCGCCCAGCACCAGCGGCGCCGCCGTCTGCCGGCCCAGTTCCAACTCGCTGCGCCCCCCGTAGACGTGCCATCCGACGACGCCCGTTGCCGTGCCGTTCAGAGCCACGCGAGGCACTGAACCGTCGCTCGTCGGGAAGCGCACCGCAGCACTGGCCTCGCTCTCCTCACCGCGCGCGTTCACGAAGGTCACGGCAATCCAGTACTCGCCGCTTTCCATCACCCCGCTTTCACTCGTCACCGTGGGCGAAGCCGGGCGCCGCAGCGGCTCGTCCACCACGCGGACGCCCATGCGCAGATACCGCTCCCCCGCCCTTTCGCTTTCCTGCTCATACTGCTTCAGCTTCTGCGAGTACCGGTCGTTGAGGTAACTGCTGAACGCATCCTGATACGTGAGCAACAGCGCGCGCAGCACATGCCACCGGTCCAGAGCACCGTCGCGAACCACCTGCTCCGCCGTGTACAACGGGCCCGCCGTTCCATCCGCGGTCTGTTCCGTCAGGAATGCCTGGATGTCGAGGGCAATCTCGGTCTGCGCCAGGTGCAGCTTCACATCAAGGTCGATGCCCTCCTGCTGCGCGACGGTCAGGATGCTGCTTTCGAACCCGCGCAGGTCATCAGTCGACGCGCGGAACCCATCACTCAGGAGTGCCATTCCGCCTCCGTGCCCTTCGCTTTCCGCGGCGCGGCATTCGCCGCGACAACGTACTCACCGTCGCCGCTCAGTTCGCGCGCATTCCGCTCGGCTTGCGCGCCGGACTGCTCCTCCCGATAAGCGCGCCACTCCTCGGCCGAGCAATGCCTCGCCCTGCCCTCCATCACCATCCGCGCTGCGATTTCGCGACTCAACGGAAGCGCTCGCCCGCCCTTGCCCCCGTCCGATGTCGGCAGGCTGATCACCAGCACCTGCTCGTCTTCGAATGCGGCCGCTAACTCGCGCAGCGCGCGAAAGTACGCCCTCACGTCCATCGCGTTCTCCTTCTGCTGTCTCTTTGCGAAGGCGGACAGCCCCCGAACCCTGTCCGCCCACCGTGCTGGCCTAGCTCCGGACGACGATGCCCTGGTTGTTTCGCAGCACGCCGACACCGTAAAGAATGTCGACGGTGAACTGCTGCGCCAACGTGTTCGGCTGGTAGCTCATCACCACCCGCATGCCGAAGTTGCCCATTTCGGCGTACTCGGCCACCGCGCCGGTGCCCGGCAGCGGCTGCGGCAGACGGCGAATCACCAGGCCCATCGCGTTGCGCCCGAAACCGAGATTCCAGGTCGTCACCGGCGCCGTTCCCGTCTTCGCCACCAACTGCGACCGGAACACGTAGAAGCTCTTCAGCCGCCCGATCTCCCCATCGATCAGCGCCTTCAGGCCAGCCTCGCCGGCCGCCTGATATTCGCTGAATCGCTGAATCGATCGAAGCTGCGAGTACGTCGTCCCGTCCACCACCAGATACCGCGGCTCGCTCTGCGGAATGCGCGCGTTGAACAGCGCCGTCTCGGCCGCCTCCACCGTCGCCTCCGTCAGGGCCGCGCCCGCCGTTCCCACCGGCGTGTTGGCCGTGAAGCTCGGCGCCAGTGCCAGCAGGTCGCTTTCCACCTTCTCGGCGATCGCCACAACAGCCGGCTGCAGATAGGTCCGCAGCAGGTCCGGATAGGCCAGCGTCTTGGTGACGTCCGGAATCTGGAACGACGCCTCCAGGTGGTTGTTCAACGTGATCTGCGCATTCGTCAGGTTCGGGTTCTGCGTGATCACCGTCCCGGTTTCTCCGATGTTGTTCGCCACCAGACTCGGCGTAATCGGCACGTTGATGGTGTCTCCCGCGCGAGCCATCTGCGGCTCGAAGTCGCGATTCACCAGGTTTCCCATCACCAGGTTGCTCATCAGAGCAGGAAGAGCCTCCGCGGCCACAAGCTTCACAATCGCCTGCGCCACATTGGCTGACGTGATATTCGGCATTCGTTCTCCTTCTATCTGCCTAACAACGACTGGCGCGCCACCCGCATGATTTCCATGCGCGCCCGATCCAGTTCGTCCCGGTTCATTCCTGGCCGTATGCGGTCCAGGTCGACCGGTGTCTCCGCCTGCGCTCCCGGCGCCACCCGGGAGCCGGTTCCCCCCTTGATGCGCGCCGGCACCAACTCAGGGTTCGCTTCGAGGAAACGAGTGATGAACTCCGTCAGTGGATACTCGCCCTCGTCATCTCGTCCTCGCAGTCGTCCGTCTTCGGACCGGAAC
>CAYNDS010000075.1:2264-3034 GCA_964395885.1 uncultured Solibacteraceae bacterium
CCGGAACACGCTCGGCTCCAGTGCCCGGAAAATCACTCCGGCCTTCACCACGCCTTGCCGCTCCAACTGCGTTCGAATCTCGCCTTCCACCGCGGCCTGTTCGCTTGCCCGCCGATGGCGATCCACCTCGCCCATCGCCGCCGCCAGTTTCTGTTCCACTTCCGCCTTCGCCTGCTCCGCCAGAGCCTTGGCCGAACGCAGCTCCTCGAGCTGCCGCGACTGCTCCTGCATGGCGGACGCGACGGCATCACGCACCAGATCCACCAGCGACGGTTCCGCCGGCTCTGCGATTTCCGGATTGGGTACTTGCTGTTCTTCCACCGCTTGCCTCCTAGTGCTCCGCCTTGGCGATCTCGGCCGCCACGGACGCGCGAGTCTCTCCGTTCGCATCGCCCAGGTACATCAGCGCCAGCCGTGTCTCGGCCTGCTTCCGGAAGGTCGGCGACGCGATGCCGATCGACAGGATCTTGCGCACGTCCTCGATTTCCTTCTCGAATTCGCCGACGTCGAACCGATCCATCCCGCTCACTTCCGTCCGGACGCCGTCCTGCCGCAGAAGTCCAATCGCCGCAATCAGACGAGCGGCGGTGTCCCGCACCGCCCGGCCCAGCGCACGCAGCACTTCCTCGGTGATGAGAAAATCGCGCTCCTTGCTGAAGCCCGATTGCCCGCCCGCCGGCGCCAGCGTCTCCGTACCCTGGTGCTGTAAGTGGCACAAACGGTAAATTTCGCGCTGCAGCCGCGTCAGGTTCTCCGCCGCCAGCCGGTAC
>CAYNDS010000075.1:3044-10614 GCA_964395885.1 uncultured Solibacteraceae bacterium
TACACATGACGCGCCGGTTCCGTCCATCCGAACTTATCCTCAGGACCTAACTGGATGAAGTAACTCTCGCCGATCATTTGCTTGAATTCCCGATCGGAGTACACCACCGGCATTGCAAACAAACCCATCGTCAGCGCCCAGCCCAATCCGTTCGACTTATTGAAGTGCTCTAACTGCACCGAGGCGGCGCGCCGCATCAGCCATAGGCCCTGTGTGAGGCGAATCTCGAACAGCGGCACGCGGCGGAGGGCCGCCATGGCATGCTCGCCTTCTTCGATCAGTTCCGGCTCACCGCGCTCGCCACGGCGCCGGTACCGCTTGAAGCTGGTCCGGTCGAGATACGTCCAGTAGGTTTCCTGCTCCCACTCGCTGGCGTGAACATCGGCCTTGGTCAGCCGCGATTCGCGCAGCACCACCCACTCCAGCTCATCGCGATCGTCGCGGTTCCAGTTGATCAGGGCAAGGGGCGCGTACTGCCGCATGTAGGCGCGATCCAGCCCCTGCGCAATCTCATCGGCGCGCGTTTCCACCGGCTCGGACGCCCGCGGGAAGTCCAGCATCAGGTAGCTGGATCCGTACACCAGCGCCTGCACCAGTTGCTCCCGCAGACACTCCCGCAACGGGGTCCCGCGCAAGTCGCAATCCGTCAGGAACTCGGAGTAGAACGCCCGGTCCCGCCCGCCCCCGCCGTGCGTCTGCACCTGCGGACCGTCGCGCAGGACGGTGGCCGCATACCAGTCGATAATCGAACCGACGTAGTTTTCGTAAAAGACGCGGCTGAGGCGTTCGGCATAGACATCGCCCGGCTCTTTCTGCCGGCGCACCAGATAATTACTGGCGTTCCGGTTGAACTCATCACCGCCTTGATATAAGTCGCGGTACTCCTGCCAGAGATACTTCTTTTCCCGATATTCCGGATGCTCGTCCGTGATGGCCATCTAGATCAACCTTTCTGCCCTTTCGCCAGCCGCCGCCCGAGGTTGCGCCTGCTGATACACCAGGTATCCGAGCGCGTCCGACATATGCGTCCGCATCGCGTCTCGCCCTTTATCGATTTCCATCCCGTCCGGCACATACCGGACCTCCTCGAAATCCCGAACCAATTCCCGGCACCGTTGGTCGACCAGCAACCGCCGCCCGCCGCGGCCCTGGAACGCGGCATTGACCTGCGCCACGCGATCCCGCACCGGCGGATTGGATGCCGGCACGCGGTAGTCAAAGGAGATCCGCGCGCGCTCCAAGCCTTCGCGCAGCATGCTGTAGTCGCTCGCGCCAGTCGTCTGCGATCTCCGTCCGGAAGCATCGCCGAAGATCACCACTCCACCGGGATGCCGTCCGTAGCGCCGCACGAATTCGTCGCAGCAGTCCGCCGTCGTCGCCCGCTTCAGCGAGATCTCATCGATCACGCGCAACTCCTCGCCGTGCCACTGCGCCACGACGCTCGACATCGGGTTGACGTTGAAGTCCAGCGCCCACAGCAGGGGCCGGCCCGCCACCACGGCGAACTCGCCCACATGCCGCGTCCGGTCGAAGGCGTGATAGACCAGGTCCTCGGCGGAGTTCAGATACTCGCCCATCACTTCCTGCGCGAAGAACTTGTCCTCGTAACTGCCGCGAAGGCGTTCGTAGTAGTCCGGGATCTTGTCCAGCACGTGCCGGTTTTCAAAGGGCTTCGCGCGGATCACTTCGTAGCCGGCAGGCGGGCTCTCAATGAAACGGCGCCACACCCAGTCATGCCCCTTCGGCGTCCAGACCGCAAAGCCGCACAACCGCGAGGCCTTCGGGTCGCGAAGGCGCCCTTCCAGCCGCAGCCACGCCTGCTCTGGCGCGTAGCTCAACTCGTCCACGCCAAACCACGCCAGGTTGGTTCCGCGCAGCCGGTCGAACTCCTCCACCGCCCGGAACAGAATTCGCGATCCGGTATCCAGCATCGTTAACACCTGGTCGGACTTGCTCAAGTCAAACGGCAGGTCATTCTCGATCAACAGCTGCAGCAGCGCCGTCTGCGTGGCGTCCTTCAACATCGGGTAGGTCGGCGCGCCCAGCAAGCCCGTCCGCCCCGGATTGAGGTAGGTCAGCCGGATCGCTTCCTGACAGAGCGCCTGGCTCTTGCCGGACCCGATCGGTCCAGAGAATCCTTTGAACCGTGCCGTGCTCTGATGAAACCGTCGCTGCGAAGGCAGCGCCCGGTAGACTATGTCGCGGACGACGAGGCTTCCGGATCCACCCATTGCACCCGCACTTCCTTCGGCTGATTTCCATCTGACCCGCGGTAGAGTTCCAACACCCGCAGGTAATCCGTCACGCTCGGCTTCAGCGTTCCGTCCAGCAGCAGCTTCTGCTCGATCAAATCCAGAAGCTGCCCCAGCCGTTCTGCATCGCCTTGACTCGTCCGATTCGTGGGCATCGTTCCTTTGCTGGGCGCTCTGCCCGGCACGAACGTAGCCTGCCCGCTGCCTCGCACACACGGTTGCCGTTCGTAACTGCTAGCAATCACACCGAATCTAGCGACGCTCCACTCGTGATTCCGCTCTGGAGCCGGTAAACTGGAAAGAGCCGATGCCGTTTGCGTCCATTCCTGAGGCGATCGAACTGTTCCGTTCCGGTCAGATGTTGATCGTCGTTGATGACGAGGACCGGGAGAACGAGGGAGACCTCACGCTTGCCGCCGAGCACACCACCCCGGAAGCCATCAACTTCATGGCCACGCACGGACGCGGGCTCATCTGCCTCGCCCTGGCGCCATCCGTCTGCGATCAGCTGGACCTGCGGCTGATGTCGCCCAAGAACACGTCAAACTTCGGTACCAACTTCACGGAATCGATCGACGCGGCCGAGGGAGTCACGACCGGCATCTCCGCCCACGACCGGGCGCATACGATTCAGACAGCCATCGCCCCGCAAACGACGGCGCAGGATCTGGCACGCCCCGGACACATGTTCCCGCTACGGGCAAAAGAAGGCGGCGTGCTCATCCGCGCCGGACAGACGGAGGCGGCGGTTGATCTGGCGCGTCTGGCGGGTCTGCGTCCGGGCGGGGTCATCTGCGAAATCATGAACCCGGACGGCACGATGGCCCGGGTTCCGGAGCTCAAGGAATTCGCCCGCCAGCACGGGCTGAAGATCATCAGTGTCGCGGCTTTGATCAAGCACCGCCTGCAGAACGAGAGCCTGATCCGCCGCGTGACGCATTCGACGATCGAGAACGAGTTCGGCTCCTTCTTCTCGGTCACCTACGAGAGCATCCTCGACGGCCGCCGGCACTTGGCCCTGGTTCACGGGGACGTGGCCGCACGCTCGTCGGCGCTGGTCCGAATGCATTCGCAGTGCATCTACGGAGACGTCTTCCAGGCCTCCAGTTGCGATTGCCACGGCATGGTGAATGCCGCGCTCGGGGCCATTGCTCAGGAAGGGGCGGGCGTGCTGGTGTATCTCAACCCGGGCAGCACCGGCGTGCGACCGTCTTGCCCGGCGACGGCACAACCGGCTCCGCCCGCGCCGCGTTTGCCGCAACATGAGATTGGAATCGGTGCCCAGATTCTGGCGGATCTCGGACTGAAGCATATCCGCGTGCTCACCAACCATCCGCGCAAGATCGTCGGCCTGGACGGATTCGGTCTCGAGATTGACGCCTACGTGGCGCTCAGCCCCGCCGGAGCTCCGCCGCCCGCGCCGCGATCGCTTCCTTCCGGGCGGGCGTAATCCGCACCAGGTTGCGGACCTGCATTTGCATCCGCTGATTGCCGCGCAGCGCCTCTTCGTGGCGCATCAGAAAGTCCCAGTACAGCGTGGTGAAGGGGCAGGCATGGTCGCCCACCGCCTCCTCCGGCCGATACCGGCAGTTCCGGCAATAGTTCGACATCCGGTCAATGTACTTGCCGGAGGCGATGTAGGGTTTTGAGGCCATCAGCCCGCCGTCGGCATACTGCGACATGCCGATTGTGTTCGGCATCTCCACCCACTCGACCGCGTCAATGTAGACCGCCAGGTACCACTCGTGCACCTGGCGCGGCTCGACCCCAAGCAGCAGCGCATAGAGCCCGGTCACCATCAGCCGTTGAATGTGGTGCGCGTAGCCAAGCTGGAGTGTCTGGTCCAGCGCCTCCTTCAAGCAGCGCATGTCGGTCTCGCCCGTCCAGTAGAAGGCGGGCAGATTCTCGTGCGCCGACAGCGCGTTGCCGTCCGCATAGGCGGGCATCTTCCACCAGTAGATCCCGCGGACGTATTCGCGCCAGCCCAGGATCTGACGAACGAAGCCCTCCACGGCGGCTAAAGGCGCGCGACCCTGCTGGTAGGCCCGCTCTGCCGCCGCAATGGCCTCCCGCGGGTCCAGCAGTTTCAGGTTGAGCGACGACGAGATGCGCGCATGGTAGAGCCACGGCTCGCCCGTCCACATCGCGTCCTGATACTCGCCGAACGTGGGGAGCCGGTGCGCGACGAAGTCGTCCAGCGCCGCCCGAGCCTGCTCCGCCGTCACCGGATAGCCGAACCAGTCCAAGCGCCCGGGATGCGCTGCGAACCGCGTATTCACCAGTTCGATAACGTCGCGAGTGATCGCGTCCGGAGTGAACTCGACCGGCTTGGGAATCTCTCCGGGACCTGCCTTGCCGAAGCTGCCCCGATTCTCCGCATCGTAGTTCCAGGCGCCGCCGATGGGTTGTCCGCCGTCCATCAGCACCCCGTGCTTCTTCCGCATTTCCCGATAAAAGAACTCCATGCGGAGCTGCCGCCGTCCCTCGGCGTGCGCCTTGAATTCGGAGGCAGAACAGAGGAAGTGACGGTCCGGCAGATACTCATCCACCAACGGACGCAAGGCTTCCCGCAGGGCCCACTCTCCCGGTTCCACAGCGAGGACGCGCGCCGGTTGCAGCCGGTCGCGATCCTCACGGAGACGGTCCTCCAGCGTCCCGTCTCCCATCGCCGCGAAATGGACGGTGATCCCTTCCGCGCGCAGTGCCGCGGCGAAGTGACGCATCGCGCTCAGAAACATCGCGATGCGGGCCTTCGAGGACCAGACCTTGGTGGACTCCTCGGCCACCTCCGCCATCCAGACCGCGTCCCGCGCCGGGTCGAACCCGTCGAAGACAGCCGAATCGCGGTTCAGTTGATCGCCCAGGACCACCACCAAGTGTCGGAGTCGCACCTAGTTCTGGATGCCCGACCCCTGCCGGTCAGGTTCAGGAAGGCTTTCGCCGGGTGATCACGCCGAAAAGGGCGGCCGCGGCGGCAACCAGCGCACCGGCCGACGGCTCCGGCACCTGCGTCCCGGTGATGCTGGCGAGAAACAGGGGATCAGCGAAACCAACCCAACTGGACGCCGGGGGATAGAGCGCATCCAGGTCCTCCACGCGGGACCCGAGAAAGGTCACGCCTGGACCCACCTGCGGTGCGGTGTTGTTGGTATTCCACGCCGCCGCCGCGAAGTCGTTGAAGCCGTGGCTGGCCCGGAAATACGTCACGTAGTAGGTTCCCGGACCGAGCGTCAGTCCGTTGACGGCCTCCACGTCATGCGGCCCGTTGCCGGAAACGGCGAGGACCGCTTCGTCAATCTCATGGGCCGCCTCGGTCGTTCCGGGGCCAAGCTTTGTGGTGAGGTAAGCCACGCCCGTGTTCGGGGCGGGATCATTCCCATTGTTGTACAGCGTCAGTTCGATGCGAACGTTGGTCCAGGTAGTCGTCTGCTGCCAGCCGAAAGCGAACGCGCTGAACTCGCAACACTGCGCATTGACCGGGCCACTTCGCTGCAGAATCGTTGCCGCCGTGGCCATGCCTGGCGCCACCGACAAGGCGCCGAGAATCAAGAAACCGAATCGAGAACCCATTTTTCCTCCAAAGGGTCGGCCTCGTGGGAGGCCGCGCCCTGCTATCTTGCCGGGCGCGCCGGAGGAGCCGTGATTCGGGTTCGGTTCAAGATTCCCTACAAAGTTCCTCGTTCTCGTAACATTCGTCGCAGCAAGGCTTTACGCGATTACGTCGAGTAGCTTCCGATCCATCTCGTTGCCCGTTCGGACAATGGCGGCGCTGGCCTCGAACGTCCGCTGATCCTTGATCATCGTCACCATTGCGCCGCTCAGATCCACCGTATCCTGAAGGGGCTGCTGCGGTTGACGGTTGGCGGCGGTAAGGCTCTTGGCCGCCGACTCCAGCTTCGCCATGGAGCGCTGCATGCCCTCTAGCCCGATCTGCTGAATTCGCATACCCCGACGGTACGCAGCGGGGTATCTCGTCGCAATGGACCGGTCGTTCTAAGTCAGCTAAAAATGCTCCTGAAGGTCCGCAAACCGCTCCAGCAGCAATAAGCGTCCCGGACCCGGATTCCGAATCTCGGTCCGTTCCAGGCCCCACGTGCGCTCATGCGGGACAAAGGCGGCGTTCCAACCGGCGACCAACGCGGGATTGATGTCCGATTTGGGTGAATTGCCGACCATCCAGGTGCGGGTGCGGTCAAAGCTACGGGTCGTCGCCAGCGACTCATACGCCCGGACATCCTTCTCTCGAACGATTTCGGCATGCTCGAACAGGTGCTGTAGGCCGCTTCGCTCAATCTTCGCCCTCTGCTCGACGGGATCTCCCTTGGTAAACAGCGTCAACTCATGCCGCAGGCTGAGCCGTTCCAGGGTCTCCGGCACGCCCTCGATGAGGTGAATCGGATGATTCAGGATGTCGGTGGCCAGAGCTTCCGCCTGCTGGATGTGGGCATCGCCGACGGGCCATTCGGCCAGTTTCGCCAGACACTGCGCCAGATTCCGGGCGTAGTTCCGGGCGCCGTAGCCATGCAGCGCGATGTTGGCGAGTTCAATGTCGTCGAGCACGGCGCGGACCTGCTGCGGTGTCAGGTGGGAATGGTTCAGCAGGTCGCAGAAGCGGTCAAAGGCCTGCTCGAAGTAGATGTTGTTTTCCCAAAGCGTGTCATCGGCATCGATGACCAGGTGCTGCCGCATCAGGAATCCGTCCGCAGGTGGTGGCTGTGGCCGTTCTTCGGCGCGATGGTGCGGATGTGCTCGGTGAGGCGGCGTTTCGCGGCAAACTGCGGCAGGAACGACGCCAGGTGCCGGATGCGCTCATTCTCGCTGCGCAAGGACAGCACAACCTGGCGCAACTCCAAATCCTCCACCGCCTGGGCTACGCGAAAGCTGAGCCGAGGATGGACGACGTCGAGGTCCGTCGCGCCCATCGCCGCCGCATCCCGGACCACTGCCTCCCGCACGTGCAACGGAGCGAGTTCGTCGTCCTCGTCGTCGTAAAACTCGACTTCCGCCCGCAAAAACTCCCGTTCCTGGTCAATCGTCTGAATCTCGAACCGGCGCCGCCCGTTCACAACGATATCCAGCCGCCCGTCGTCATAGCGTTTCAGAACCGTGTCGACCAATGCGGTGCAGCCGACATTCGCAATGCCCTTCTCGGTCGCCAACACCACGCCGAACTCGGACCGGTCGCGCATCGACTCGCCGATCATTTCTTTGTATCGGTCCTCGAAAATATGCAGCGGAAGCGGCGATTCCGGGAAAAGGACCACGTTGAGTGGAAACAGGGGAAGCAACGCTTCGGGCATGATACCATTGTGCTTCTT
>CAYNDS010000075.1:10624-18849 GCA_964395885.1 uncultured Solibacteraceae bacterium
CTTTCACGCCGTCCGGCATGGACCTACAAGGAAAAGTTGCACTCATCACCGGCGCATCGGAAGGGATTGGAGCCGCCTGCGTCTCCGAGTTCCGCCGCCGGGGGGCGCAGGTGTCAGCCGTCGCCCGAAATGCAGGCAAGCTGGCCGCAGTGGGCGCTGATCTGGCGGTGCCGGCTGACTTGACCACCACCGAGGGCCGTTCCCGCGCCGTCGACGAAACGCTGTCGCGTTTCGGGCGCGTCGATATCCTCGTGAATAACGCCGGCCTCGGAGTCTCCGCGCCGGCTTGGAAGGCCGACCTCAACGACGTCCGCTATATGTTTGAGCTGAATGTCTTTGCGCCGCTCGAGCTGACGCAGCGGGTCGTGCCGTCCATGCGCGCAAGCGGCGGCGGATACGTTGTGAATGTCGGCTCCGTGGCGGGCAAGGTGACGATGCCGTGGTTCACGCTGTATTCGTCGACGAAGTACGCCCTCGGATCGATGACGCAGGGGCTGCGCATGGAACTGCACCGGGACAACATCCAGACGATGATCGTTTGTCCCGGGTTCGTCCGCACGGATTTCCGCCATCATGTGCGCGGGGGGCCGCCGCCGGGCCAGCTTCAGGGCTCGCGCCCGACCGAAATCAGCGCCGAGGAGTGCGCACGCGCCATTGCCAACGGGATCGAACGGAATGCGAAGACGCTTGTCGTTCCGCGCATCGCCTGGCTGATGGTGGCCGCCGCACGGCTTTTTCCGAATCTGGTCGATTCCTTGCTCATCCGTACGCTGGAGCCCCAATCGTGATTCTCCGTCTGAAGCGCACGCCCGGCATCTACCTGGTCGGCTTCATGGGCTGCGGAAAGTCGACTGTGGGGCAGTTGCTGGCCGAAGAGCTGGGTTGGGAGTTTGTCGATCTCGATTCCGCCATTGAAGCCTCGGTCGGCATGACCGTGCCCGCCATCTTCGAGTCGATGGGCGAAACGGAGTTCCGGCGTCTGGAGCATCAGGCCTTGCAACGCATCGTGCAGCAGGTGGAGCGCGGCAAGCCGTACGTCGTGGCTCTCGGCGGGGGCGCTTTCGCGCAGCCGCGAAACTATGATCTGCTCGAGAATAACGGCGTCACCATCTGGCTGGACTGTCCGCTCGAGACCCTGGAACGGCGCGTGGCGCGACACACGCACCGGCCCCTCGCGCGCGACCCGAAACGATTCCGGCGCCTCTATGCGGAGCGTCACGGCGCCTATGCCAAGGCCGATTACCGCATCCCGGTCAGCGACGCCGAGCCGCGCTCTCACGTGGACGCGATTCTGAAGCTGCCTCTGTTTTAAATGTCCCTGCGCGACGACGCCCTCGCCATTCTTGCCGCCGGGCTACGCGCCGCTGATCCCTACGAGTCGGTTCGTTCCGCGCTGGCCGACTGCACCGCGCCCCGGGTCTGGATTGTCGGAGCCGGCAAGGCCAGCGCACGCATGGCGGAAGCGGCAGAGGATACGCTCGGCGATCGCGTGCTGGGCGGCTGGGTCAACACCAAGGACGGCCACCTGGCGGCCACCCGGCGGGTGACACTCCACGAATGCTCCCACCCGATGCCGGACGCGCGGGGCGTCGCCGGGTCGGAAGCGATCGCTCGCATCGCTACACAGGCCGGTGCCGGGGACCTGCTGCTCTGTCTCATTTCCGGCGGCGCCTCGGCCCTGATGCCGCTGCCCGCACCGGGTGTCACGCTGTCCGACAAGCAGGCGGTGACCAGCCTGCTTCTGGCCTGCGGCGCCACCATCCACGAGATCAATTGCGTGCGCAAGCACCTGTCCGCAATCAAGGGCGGACGCCTGGCACGGCTGGCGGCTCCCGCTCCCGTGTTGACTTTGATTCTCTCCGACGTGATCGGCGACAATCTCGACGTCATCGGTTCCGGACCGACGGTTCCGGACCCCACCACCTTCGCCGATGCCCGCGCCGTCCTGGAGCGGTACGCCCTGTGGTTTCGGGTGCCGGATGCGGTTCGCCACGCCATCGAACGGGGCGAAGAGAGTCCGAAACCGGGCGACGCCGTCTTCGCGCAGGTCGAGAACCGGATCATCGGCAGCAATCGTCTGGCGGCGGAGGCGGCCCAGCAGGCAGCGCGCACTCTCGGCCACGACTGCCCTATCCTGTCGACCGAGGTGCAAGGGGAGGCGCGGGACGTTGCCGTCGAACTGCTGCGGAACAGCGGAAGCTGGATTGCCGGAGGCGAGACCACGGTGACCTTGCGGGGCAACGGCAAGGGAGGACGCAATCAGGAGATGGCGCTGGCCGCCGCCATGGCGCTGGCAGGCCAATCCGGCACCGTGTTTCTGAGCGCGGGTACGGACGGTACGGATGGCCCCACGGATGCCGCCGGCGCCATCGCGGACGGAACCACGCTCGACCGGGCGGCGACGCTCGGTCTGGACGCGGCGGCTCATCTGGCCGACAACGATTCCTATCCCTACTTCGACGCCCTTGGCGATCTGATCCGCACCGGACCAACGGGGACGAATGTCGCGGATCTTCAAATCTGTCTCCGCCGCCCAGTGCTAACCTCACCAGAGTTGCTGTGATCCCCCCACGCGGCCGCCCGACAGTTCCGCCACCCGCGCTGCTGGTGCGTTCGCGCCCGCAGCCCCCGCCGGCAGCCCGCGTCGCTGCTCTTCCGGTACAGCGCTACAAGGTGGTGGGAGCCGCAGCCCAAACAGCGCAGAATTACAACGTCGGTCAGGCTCTACGCGTCTCGAATGACGGAAAGATGGCCGTCCTCGATACGGGCAACACGACGCCCAACGGCATCAACACGCGTCAACGCCTCTGGCTGGAAGCGGGAGTCCTGGCGTCCTCGCAAGCCGCGCTGCAGGCTGTCAACTCCGGTGTGACCCTTGCGGCAACAGGAAACACGATTCGCGGCAAGCCGCCGGGCAGATTGCGCAAGACCACGCTCGCGGAAGTCTCCATCACCTTCCAGGACGTTCCGAACAACGAGAGCTTCACCGGTTGCAACGCCGTCGCCGCGAATGTGATGGGTTCGCTTCGGGCGCCTCATCTTGGCAATCAGCAGGCCACCCACGGCAAGTTCGGGAAAGCCGTCAATGGGTCCAAGCAGGTGCCGACGGGAGCCACCATCTGGAGTTCATTGACCGCCTACCAGAAGCATGTCACCGGCGAAGCCGACCCGGACGATGCGAAAGCGGAGTGGGGTCAGCGAAGTTACGCCCGGAGAGTCAGCGCGGCCAAGAAGTACAAGACGGATCGCTACGCAAAGCCCAAAGCGGCGGAAGCGATTGGCGTGCAACATGGGACGGGCAACAGCGGCGGACACTTCGCCGGTGTCCTGGCGCGCAGCGGCAACGATTACGTCACCGTCGAGAACTTCGCCGGAAACGCTGGAGCACACGCGCAACAAGGGCTGGGCTCCATCAATCCGAATTGGTTCGTGCGGATGTTCGGTGCGCGGAAGAACGAAAGCTTCTGGGACTTCCATCGCCTGCACGAGACCGAGGAGTACGGAGACCGGCCCATCGTCGCGCGGGTGAAGCGGACGTAACGATTCGTCTCGCCCGCTCTTCGTCCGCTCGTCAGGCCAAGAAGAAGACCGGCGACCGGAATGCGCTTTGGCCAAGGCGCAGCCATCTCCGCCCGAAGATAGTCGCCAATCAGGAGCCTCAAGAGTCTCCTCTGCGAACGCCGCACAGGCAGCACGAATCACGGCGGCAATCTGCTTGGGCCGCCCAGCCATCCGCGCCGCTGGTGACTCACGAAAACGCAGCGCGCCGGGCTACTTCGCCGGGGTTGCTGGTTTTGCGGCTGCCGGTTTTGCGGCTGCCGGCTTCGCCGGTGTGGCAGGCTTTGCCCCAGCCGGTTTCGCTGCGGCAGGCTTCGCTGCGGCGGGCTTTGCGGGAGCCGCTTTTGCCGGCGCGGCGGGGGCTGCTTTCGGGAAGCGCTCAATGCGAACGCTGCGCATGACGACCGCCGTGCGCGGTTTGTCGTTGTCGTCTCGCGGCACGCGGGCAATCTTCTCCACAACGTCCTGCCCTTCAATCACTTCACCGAAGATCGGGTGCTTGCCGTCCAGATGCGGAATCGGGGAGCGCTCGGTGATGAAGAACTGGCTGGACCCGGTGTTCGGTCCCGCATTGGCCATCGCCAGAAGGCCGGGTTTGTCGAACTTGATGCCGGGCGCAAACTCGTCCTTGATCACGTCCGTGCCACCCATGCCGGTGCCCATCGGATCGCCGCCCTGGATCATGAAGTTCGGAATCACGCGATGGAAGGTGAGGCCATTGTAGAGGGGCCGCTTCACGCGCTGTCCCGTCTTCGGGTCGGTGAACAGCTTCGTGCCGCGGGCCAACGCCGTGAAATTGCCGACGGTCAGCGGCATCTCCTTTTCGAACAGCCGGGCCACGATGGTGCCGAACGGCTGGCCGCCCTGCGTGATCGTGAAGGTTGCATACAGGCCCGGAGCGCGTTCCACTGCCGGAGCAGCAGGTGTTGCACCCGGCTTCGCCGGCGCCGCCGCCGGGGCTTGCGCCAAAAGCAGTAACACAGTCGCGAAAGTCATCAGTCAGAATTGTAGCGATGCTCCGCCTCCTGTTTGCAATCGTCTCCGCCGCCTGTCTGTACGCGGAATCCGTCACGCTGCAGTTCCTCGTCACGACCGACATGCACGGCAATGGCCTGCCCTGGGACTATTTCCAGGCCCGTCCCGCCAACCGTGGTCTAGCGAAAGCCGCGTCACTGATTCGCGAAGCCCGCGCCAAGAATCCGAACACGATTCTGCTCGATGTCGGCGACACCATTCAGGGCACGCCGATGGAGAGCGTACAGCAGGCCGCGGTGCGCGCCGGCAAGTCGGACCGTCCCGACCCGATGATGGCCGCGATGAACGCGCTGGGCTACCGCGCCATGGCGGTCGGCAATCACGAGTGGAACTTCGGGCAGAAGGTCCTGAACAAGGCGCGGGATGAGGCGAAGTTTCCATGGCTCTCGGCGAATACGGCCGCCACGGGCGGGGCGCGGAAGTTTGACGAGGCAATCGTCTGGGAGGCGAGCGGCGTCAAGGTGGGGATCTTCGGCATCACGACACCGAACATTCCGGTTTGGGAGAAGCCGGCCAACGTCGCCGGCTATGAGTTCCGTCCGGGAGTGGAGACGGCCCGGCGCGTCGTGGCCCGGCTGCGGGCCGAAGGCGCCGATGTCGTCATCGGCCTGGTGCATTCGGGCCTGATGCCCGAAAGCGGGGCACAGAACGAGAACATGGCCGATGCCATTGCCCGCGATGTCCCGGGCATCGATGTCATCTTCTTCGGCCACACCCATCGCACGGTGCAGGACCTGCGCGTGAACGGAGTGCTGATGGTCCAGCCTCGCAACTGGGCGGGCTCGGTCGCCCGAACCGAGGTGGAACTGGAGAAGAAGGACGGCCGGTGGCGGATCTCGGGCAAGCGCAACGAACTGCTGCCGGTGACCGACCAGACACCGGTGGATGCGGAAATGGCGCGGATCTTCGCGCCGTATCACGAAGAGACCGAAGCGTGGCTGAACAAGGCCGTGGCCACCATTCCCGCCCCGTTGAACACCGCGCAGGGCCGCTTTGCCGATATCGCGCTGGTGGATGCGCTGCATCAGGTGCAGCTGCACTATACGAAGGCCGATGTGTCTTTCACGTCCCTGTTCAACACGGCCATCCAGATGCCGGCAGGTCCGGTGACGATCCGCCAGTTGGCGGCACTGTACTTGTATGAGAACGAACTCTACGCCATTGAGGGCAACGGCGCGATGGTAAAAGCGGCGCTGGAGAACGCGGCGCGCTACTACCTTCCCTGCCCCACGTCCGCTTGCGATGCAGGTCCGCTGACAAACACGTCCGTTCCCGGCTACGCCTTCGACATCGCGCAGGGCGTCTCCTACGACATCGATCTGTCGCGGCCGATGGGGGATCGCGTGGTGAATCTGCGATACAAAGGCAAACCGCTTGCGGCGGACCAGCCGCTGCGCATCGCTGTGAACTCCTATCGCGCCGGCGGATCCAACGGGTACACGATGTTCAAGGCCGGAAAGATTGTGTGGGAGTCCGGCCGCGAGATCCGAGACCTGCTGATTGAGTACTACTCCGAGGGACGAGCCCTGCCGCCGACACCCGACGGCAACTGGCGCATTCTGCCGGAAGCGGCACGCAAGGTCCTTGCCGCGGAATCGGCAAGCACCAACGAACGAGGGAGATGAGCAGCGGTCCGTGGCGGGACGGACCGCTGCGGAGGCTTAGAACGGGTTGGCGTTCGCCGGGTATCGGATCACGGTGAAATTGAGCAGCCGGACGTTGTCTCCGCTGGCCCCATTCAACACCGCGCCGTAGAAGCCGATCGAGAATGCCGAGGACGGTGCGGCGCCCGCTTTGGCCGTCGTCACCGTGAAGTTGAACGGACCGGAGCCGTAGGCTTGTGAGGCCCAGACCAGCCCGTCAGCGTTGATTGCTCCATCGGAACGTCCGCTGACCAGCGATTCCAGGCGGGGGACGTTGCGCGAGATGAGCAGTCCCGGTCCGAACGCGATGCCGAAGTTCCAGTCGGAAGCCGTGCCGGAGTGATCGTAGTTGAACTGAATCTCCAGCCGATCACCCGCGTCGAGGAAGAATTCCGGAATGAAGCAGTTCCCCAACAGGGCGTTCGTCGTTGTGGTGAGACCGGTCGAGTTGCAGATCACCTGAGAGACGGTGTGGATGCGGCCGGCATCCATGGTTTTGCGCGTTTGCTGCGCGGTGTTGTACCACATGTCGCCATTCAGGCGCGAAGTCGGATCGGTGGCGCTGCCGCGGTCGCGGAATCCGGCGCGCGTCGAGGTGGTGCGGGACTCGACCGTTCGCGCGGAAAAGTCGCCGGTCGCGCTCAGGAAGGCGAGGTCCGTTCCATCGTTGGCGATCCAACGCTGCAGCGCCGTGGTCGATTGCCCGGTACCGGCGCGCACCAGAAGCGACGTGGCGCCACTGGCGCTGGCATCCCAAAAGTAACCTGTGCCGAGGCTCTGGTTGTTGCCGACGCTCAGCCGGCGGTTGGCCGTGTCGAAGGTGAAGGATGAGTTGTTCTGCGCCAGCAATCCGGCGCCGTCAATGAACGGTACGGAACCAGCGGTGAAGCCGGTGAACAGGCAGGTGTTCCAGACCGCGTCGGCCCCGTTCGACATCAGGCAGCGGTTGGCGGCGCCAATCGGGAGCCTGCTCCAGGATGCAGGAGCGGTTCCCTGGGCGACAATCACGTCGCCGCGGCTGGGCACGGCGGGTGCCGTGTCGCCGTGAGAGGCCGATAGCAGACCGTGCGCAGCGGGTGTTCGGCTGTCCGTCAACCGCGTGTCGGCGTTGGTGACGAACCGGTTGGACGCCGAAGGGGCTCCACTGGTGCCTGCGAGCGCTGCCTTTTCGGCGGTGCTGGGGTCGTTGGCGTTGCTGTGCGTCGGAAAGTTCAGCGCCAGCTTCGATTCTGCAATCGCGGCCGAGGCGTTGATGTTGAAGTCGCTCAGGACGCCGGCCGCAATGGACGGATTGGGAAAGAAGCCGGTGAGGTGCCCGCCCGCGGCTCCGGACGCGCCTTGCGTTCCCGAGACGCGATACATGGCCAGCAGCGAGTCACCGGTTTGCGGGATCGCTGCTCCCTGAAAGGTGAGGGTGCTGCCTGAAATCGAGTAGTCGATCGTCGCGCGCTGCAGGACGCCGTTTCGGTAGAGCGTCAGGCTGGAGGCGGGATTGGGGGGATTGCCCAGGGTGAACACGGCATTGGTGCCATTGATCGTGCCCGTCGGGACCTCATTGTCGACGAACCCCGAGCCGCCGCCGCCGCAAGCCGTCGAAGTCCCGTCCACGCGGACACAGTCGCTGAGATTCCCCGTGACCGCATCCAGGGCTCCGGATGCATTGATGCGGGCGGAGCGGCTGTTGACATACCCACCGCCCCGCAGGGGCCGGTTGTTCAACTCCGTCTGGAGTCCCACGACGTCCGAGATGTTGATGGCCGTATTGCTGCCGGTCAACGACCCGGATGAACCGGGCGGCGTTGCCATGCGCACGTCGCGCAAGGAAAGCGTGCCCGTACTGGGCGGGACAGCCCAATACTCGGTGAACGCGATCCGTCCGCCGCTGTTGAATTTCACTTCGTAGTAGGCCCTGCCGGGGGCCGTGGTGGTGGGTGTCAAGTGCACCCGTAGAATTCCTCCGGCCACGCGCGTGGTGACGGACTGCGTGGC
>CAYNDS010000076.1:0-18757 GCA_964395885.1 uncultured Solibacteraceae bacterium
GTCATAGGCCTTCACCAGCGCTTGCATCATCTGCACCGCCGCGTTCACGCTGCCGGCGGGGATGCCAATGCCGAAGGCCAGCTTGCGCGCCTGATAGGCCGATAGGCCGAAGCCGGGCTCGATGGCTTCCTTCAGGATCTTTTCCGGTGAGCGCGCGGCCACCTCTTCGATCTCCATGCCGCCTTCGCTGGATGCCATGACGACGTTCTTGCCGATAGCGCGGTCCAGCGTGATGCCGAGGTAAAACTCCTTGGCAATCGGCAGTTGCTCCTCGACGAGAAGCCGCTTCACCAGGCGGCCTTCCGGCCCGGTCTGATGCGTCACCAGCGTCATGCCCAAAATGGCAGAGGCCTTCTCGCGCGTCTCCTCGACGGAGTGGGCCAACTTCACGCCGCCGCCCTTGCCGCGGCCGCCGGCGTGGATCTGCGCCTTGACAACGGTCTTGCCATTCAGCTTCTCGGCAGCCGCAACGGCTTCGTCCACCGAGAAGGCGACGAAGCCCGTGGGCACAGGGACTCCGTACTTCGCCAGCAGGGCTTTGCCCTGGTACTCATGGATTTTCATTGGAAACTAGAAGTTTATCATGTTGAACTCACTGCACCGGCTTGTCGCTGGAGAGTCTTTGACGGCTGCGGAAGCCGAACAAGCCATGGAGACAATTCTGCGCGGAGAGGCGTCTCCGGCGCAGATCAGCGCGCTGCTGGTGGCCCTGAAAATGAAGGGCGAAACGGCAGCAGAACTGGTCGGCTTTGCGCGCGCGATGCGCCGCCACACGGTGTTCCCCGCCGCTGCTGTGGCTGGCCTGCAGCCGATTTGCGACACCTGCGGCACGGGCGGCGACGGTCACGGCACCATCAACGTTTCCACCATCGCGGCATTTGTCGCCGCCGGCGCGGGCGTGCGCGTTGCCAAACACGGCAATCGCGCGGTGAGCTCACGGTTCGGCAGCGGCGACCTGTTTGAGGCCCTCGGAGTTCCGGTGCCCATGACCGCGGACGAGTGCATTGGCGCGCTGCACGAATGCGGACTCGCCTTTCTGTTTGCCCCCGCCATGCATCCGGCGATGAGGCATGCAGGTCCGGTACGGGCGGACCTGAAGATGCGCACGGCGTTCAATCTGCTTGGCCCGCTCACCAACCCCGCCGGAGCCCGCTACCAAGTGGTGGGCGCACCGTCGGCTTCCGTAGCCCGATTGCTGGCCGACGCTTTGGCGGAGCTCGGAGTGGAGGGATTTGTCGTGCATGGCAGCGATGGCCTCGACGAGATCACCACCACCGGGCCCACACGTGTCTGGACCATCGGTGGGCCAGAGTTCGAACTCACTCCAGAGGCGTTTGGCATCCCCCGTTCTCACTTGCAAGATCTGGTCGGTGACCCGCTGGCGGCCGCCGAGAGCGTTTTGGCCGGAGAGCGGGGCCCATGGCGCGACATCGTCCTGGTGAACGCCGCCGCGGTACTCACCGCCGCCGGCGCTGCCGGCAGTTGGCGCGAAGGGGTGGAACGGGCGGCCCAGTCCATCGACGGTGGTGCGGCAATGCAAGCTCTTAACCGGCTTCGGACGGCACGCCGTCCCGCGTGACTTCGTCATTTTTTTGCAACGGACTCCGTGATACCGTCACTAACCGAGGATCGGTGGATTCCCGATCTTCTAGGAGGATTACTTGACGACTAAGTTAGTTCTGTTGCTCGGCGGGCTTGCAATGACCGCGTCGGCAGCCGAAATTACGTTGCACAGCAGCAACGTCGGCATTTCCAACCTCAGCATCGCTGAAGATGCAACGACGATCACGCTCAGCTACGACTGGACCGGTACCAGTCCCGGCGTGCTCTTGTTCCAGCGCTACCCGGCTTTCAAGTTGATCGTGCACAACGTGAACAACCTGAGCGGCACCACGTTCACTCGCTATGCCATGGAGCTGTTGGACAAGGGCGGCGATGGTGACGACAACTTGGACCCTCTGCCGTATCCGGCGTTCGTTCCGCCTGGGTTCACGACGTCCAACGATTCCGACGGCTTGTCCTTCGGTGCACCGCGGAGTTCGAGTGCTTTCCCGAGTTTGGCCATCGACGAAGTCACCGATGCGCGTGACTTTAACGACTACTTCGGCGGAAGCGTTGCGAGCGGCAGCGCCTTTACTGTCAACCACAGCCTCGGTGGACTGCTCAACGGCGGTGACTTCCTGCTCTTCATCCGTCCGAATACCATTTCAAGCCCGGTAGTGCCAGAGCCGTCGACCTATGCTCTGATGGCGGGCGCCCTGGGCGGCCTGCTTCTGCTGAAGCGTCGCGGTTAACGCACCCTGCATCGCTGACTTCAACGGCGGTGGCGATTGCCCGTCCAGGCGCGCCACCGCCGATTTCATTCGGCGGACTGTTCCGCTGACTTGAAGTCGAGGTCGTCTCCGCGCTTCAGATAGACGGTGCGGGAGGGGAAGGCGAAGTTGCTGCCGGCGCCCTCAACGATGTCCATGATCCGCAGCAGAAGGTCCTCGCGAATGGCCATGAACTCGTTCCAGTCTCGCGTGGCAATATAGCAGAAGATCTCAATTGAGATCGCGCTCTCGGCAAAGCCCGTCATCCGCACCCGAAGCGCTTCCGTTTTGTCGATGCGCGGATCGCCTTCCAGCAACTTCCGGACTGCGGCAAGAACGCTTCGCAACTGGTCCGGAGTGGTGTCATAGCTTAAGTTCAGGACCGTCTGGAACCAGTGCTTATCCCGCAGCGAGAGGTTCTCGATGTTCATATTGGCCAGTGATCCATTGGGGATGGACAGTTCGGTCCGATCCAGCGTACGGATTCGCGTCGAGCGAAGGCCGATGTCAATGACGGTTCCGATAGTGGGCCCGAGCCGGAGCGTGTCGCCGACGCGGATCACTTCGTCCGACGCGATCGAAACGCCGCCGAAGAGGTTCTCCAGCGTCTTCTGCGCGGCGAACGCCAACGCTAAGCCTCCGATCCCAAGGCCAGCCAGCGCCGCACTCATATTGAAGCCGAGCGTGGCCAGAATCGCAATCGACGCCACCGCCCAGACCACCGCCTTCAGCATCCGGCGGCCGAGCACGATCCAGGAACCCGTGGCGAGCAATCCCTCGGCGACGACGCGGGCACGCCAGCGCTCCATCAATGTGTCCAGGATGCGATTGATGAGCGCGGCAAACGCGGCAAGAGCGACAATGCCCACCGCCCTCCAGTAGTAGCTGCGACTGAGGAGCGGAAGAGCCAGCCAGTTCACCAACACGGTGTGCAGCGCGAGAGCCAACAGCGTCACCACCGGCCAGGGAACATGGGAGCCGTCCACACCAAGCCCCGTCAGAAACCGTCGCGTGAGACGCACCAGGATCAGAGCGACACCGAACGCCACGCCAAAGCCCGCCAGCATGCCAATCCACTGCCACCAGGCCACACCCAGGAATCGCTCCTGCAAGGGAGCCGGCACGGAGTCAATCCAGCCGGAGCCCGTGACGCGCGCGGCAAGCGACGGAACCCGCGCGAGAGTCTCGGCGGCGATCAGCCAAATCTCGCCGGACTCCCGGTCCATCACACGGGTGAGAATCAGGTCCACCGAGTTGTCGTCAACGACAATGTCGCCGGCGCGGTCTCGGTTGGGCGACAGGCCATCGTCGCTTGCGCCTTCAATACGGTCCGAAACGACGCTGAGCGGTTGCTTGAAGCCGGCGTCCAGCACCAGTTCCAACTGTTGAGCCAGGAGGATGCCACGACCCTCCCGGACGGACTCGGAGACCTCCAGGTACTGCGCCGCGGTGCGCCAACGACCCTGCTGTGCGGCCCGCAGAAAGCCCGTCAATGCGCCGCGCGGGGTAGAACGGCCCAGGGTATCGACGGCCTTTCGGTCGTCGGGCTTGCTGCCGCCGGGCAGCCCGGGCAGTTGCGCCCACGCCGCGCTGGCCAGCAACGCAATGGCAATGGCTCGCGTCATCACCGGGCGCGAAACTCGGTCCACGGCTGCGCGGGCAAATCCTTCAACACGCCGCTCTGGTAGTCGAACTCCGGATGAGCGGCGATGTGGGCGGCAGCCTTGAAATCCGGCCCGGCTTGGGGGCCCATCGCGGCAACAAACCGCATCTCCCGCGCCATCACGGAATCGACGGCTTTATTCTGAACAGCGCCCGCCGGACCGTACTCCTTCTGCCACGGCTTCATGCCGCGCGGCGAAAGGTCGTTGCGGCCGCACAGCGTCCGCTCGCAGGCGTTGCGGCGATTCTCGATGACGTCGTAATCGTCCGCCATGAACTGCTTGGCCCGCTCCAGGTCGATCTTGCCCTTGTGCTCCGCCAGGAGTTGCTCCCACCGCACCTTTCGCGCGTTGGAGGAGTTGTCCGGGTTCTTCGTGTCGAACTCCGTCTCCTCGCGCGCGAGTTTCTCGTCCACCGGGAAGTTGGCGCCGGTGAAGTAGCCGTCCGTCGTGCGCTTCAGAATCACGTTCTTCAGGCCTAGTTCCAGGCTGGCAATCTCGCCGGTCTTGTTGTCCGCAATCAGCCAGTTGTTGGCATAGCCCCCGTTGTTGCCTTCCGTCATCAGGCGGGAGAAGTCGTCAATTGAACGGGCGTACTGCGCCGCCTTACGGGCTCGCACAAACTCCGGAATGCCCTTCGGGTCGAACCCGACAAAGCCGCTGATGGTCGTTTCCGTAATCATCATGCCGCCGCTGTTCACCACGAAATCATCACCGGAATGAATCAGCCCCGGATAGCCGTCCATCAGGATGCGCTGCCCATTCTTCGGCTGGATGTCGAAGATGACGTTCCAGTTGGCGCCAATCGCGAAATCGACCCAGGCGTTGTGGGCCATCACCGGCTTGGCGTCCTTGGTCCAGGAACCGGTGGCGACAAAGGCGGAGCAGTGCTCCGGCGCGTTGCCGGCAGAGTTGGAGGTCGGCTGGCCATTCTGCCGGTCCAGCCAGCCGACGTAGTACCAGGCCAATTCCATCCAGCCGTTCAGCGCCACCAGGTCGTCGATGTCCCAGCGGACGCCCCGGCTGCGAAGCCCTTCGGTGATACCGGACAGTTCGCGCCGATACTCGTCCTCAACGCGCGGCCACAGGACGGTCCGCGCTGCCTTGCGGAACCAGTTCCAATCTTTTTTTGTGTCGTGGACAATCACACGCTCGATCGCCTTGCGCCCTTCTTCGATCTGGGAAGCAAGTTGCGCGCCATGCTGGAAGCCGATCTCTTCCGGCGTCCCCGCCAGATGAACCACGTGCCACCCGTTACGGAACTCGGGCCCCTTTGGCGCGGCGGCGGCACTGGCGACAGCTCCCAGCGTCAGGGCATGAAACCGGCGTCGGCTCAACATACACTGCATGATACGATGTGAAGTTCTCATGACCGCGGTTGTCCCGGACATCCTCGCCCGGATTGTCGAAACCAAGCAAAGCGAAGTAGCCCAGCTACGTCAGCAGCGTGGTTTCCGCATGGCGCTGTCCAACAGGCGGCCGGCGATCATCGCGGAGATCAAACAGGCGTCGCCCAGCAAGGGCACACTTTCGCCTGATTTTCGCCCGGCGGCGATCGCGTCCCAGTACCAGGCGGGCGGCGCAGCGGCACTCTCGGTACTGACAGACCGTGAATACTTTCGGGGTTCGCTTGAGGACCTGCGCGCGGCCCGACAGGCGGTGACGTTGCCCGTCCTTCGCAAGGACTTTATTGTCGACGAGGCGCAGATTGCGGAAGCTGCCGTGGCGGGCGCCGACGCGATCCTTCTGATCGCCGCCGTTCTCAACGTCCCCCGCCTGCGCGGCCTGCGCGAGTTCGCCGAGCGGCTCGGGCTGGATGTTCTGGCGGAGGCTCACGATGAGGACGAACTGCGCGCGTGCTTCCAGAGCGGCGCCACCATCGTCGGAGTCAATAATCGGAATCTGCATACGTTCGAAGTCACGCTGGAAACCTCGTTCCGCCTCGCCAAGCTGTTCCCATCCGACGTCATTGCGGTCAGCGAGAGTGGAATCCGCACGCGCGAGGATGTGTCGCGCCTGCTCGACGCCGGCTATGCGGCCTTCCTGGTCGGCGAGCATTTCATGCGGGCGGCGGACCCGGCAGCGGCCATACGGGAGTTGCTGGCGTGATCGTGAAGGTTTGCGGCATCACGAACGAGACGGACGCGCAAGCCGCGGTCGAGGCGGGTGCTGACGCCTTAGGCTTCAACTTCTGGCCCCGCAGTCCACGGTTCGTGACACCGCAGCCGTGGATGTTCTCCCTCCCGGTCACGACGGTGGGCATCTACGTGGGTGAAGCCCGGATCGTGAACGGGCTGAGTGTCGCGCAAATTTATGGCGCCCCGGAACCGTCTGGCGTCCGCATCTGGCGCGCGGTCAAGCCGGGAGAACCGCGGCGGGACGCAGAAGCGTTTGTGATGGACGTGAGCGAAGGAACCGGCCGCACGTTTGACTGGTCCCTGGCAGCGGGTGCGACGGAACGGATCGTGCTGGCGGGAGGACTGGGCCCGGAGAACGTCGCCGAGGCGATCCGGATCGCGCAACCCTGGGGTGTAGACGCCTGCTCGCGGCTGGAATCGGCGCCCGGCAAGAAGGACATCGTGAAAATGAGAGAGTTCATCGCGGCGGCAAAACAGGCGGTGGCGGTATGATGCCGATCGGCCCGGACGCGACGGGCCACTACGGTCCGTATGGCGGTCGCTTTGTGCCGGAGACGCTCATGTCTCCGCTGGAGGAGTTGGAGCAGGCGTATCTGGCCGCGCGTCGTGATCCAGAGTTCCTGGCCGAGCTTGACCTGCTACTCCGCACCTACGCCGGACGCCCGACGCCCCTGTACTTCGCTTCACGGTTGAGTGAGAAGCTGGGCGGCGCTCGGCTCTACTTCAAGCGCGAAGACCTGCTGCACACCGGCGCGCACAAGATCAATAACGCCCTCGGCCAGGCTCTGCTGGCCAAGCGCATGGGCAAGAAACGGATCATTGCCGAAACGGGTGCCGGGCAGCACGGTGTAGCCACCGCGACCGCCTGCGCCCTGCTGGGACTGAATGGCGTGGTCTACATGGGTGAGGAAGACATGCGGCGGCAGCGCCTGAACGTCTTCCGCATGCGGCTGCTGGGCGCGGAAGTGGTGGGCGTCAAGAGCGGCAGCCGGACCTTGAAGGACGCCATCAGCGAGGCGATGCGCGACTGGGTCACCAACGTTGCCGATACCTATTACCTGTTGGGCTCGGCGCTGGGCGCGCACCCCTACCCGATGATGGTGCGCGACTTCCACGTCTGTATGGGACGCGAGGCGCGCGAACAGATCCTGGCCGCCGAAGGACGCCTGCCGGACCAGATCTTTGCCTGCGTGGGCGGCGGTTCGAACGCGATTGGGATTTTTCACCCGTTCGTGGCGGATGCTGGCGTGAAGCTGATCGGGGTCGAAGCGGGTGGACGCGGACCGGCAACCGGCGATCATGCGGCGCGATTTTCCGGCGGCGCCCCCGGCGTGCTGCACGGCGCGTTCAGCTATCTGCTGCAGAACGAGGACGGGCAGGTGGCGTTGACACACTCCGTTTCGGCGGGCCTCGACTACGCCCTCATCGGACCGGAACATGCCTGGCTGCACGACCAAGGTCGCGCCGAGTATGTGAACTGCAGCGACGAGCGCGCATTGGAGGCAGCGGTGACACTGTCCCGCACCGAGGGCCTGATTCCGGCGCTCGAAAGCTCACACGCGGTGGCGGAAGCGCTGCAGCGTGCTCCACTTGCCACGGGTCAGCTGTTCCTGATAAACCTGTCAGGCCGAGGCGATAAGGACATCGACATCTACAGGGAGAATCTGCCGCAACTCGACGCGCTTGATAACGGATGACACGAATTTCGGAACGCTTTCGACGGGGGAAAAAGGTTCTCGTCGCGTACCTGACCGCTGGAGACCCTCACCCGGACCGCACTCCGGAACTTGTCGCAGCACTTGAGCGTGGTGGCGTCGATCTGGTGGAGTTGGGAGTCCCCTTTTCTGACCCGATTGCCGATGGGCCGGTGATCCAGGCTGCCTCCCAACGGGCCCTGGACGCGGGCACCAACATGGCGAAGGTACTCGACATCGCACGCCGGATCCGGCGGACGTCGGAGATCCCGCTGCTGCTCTTCACCTACATGAACCCGCTAGTGCGCTACGGCTTTTCAGCGCTGGCCAAGGATGCCAAGGCGGCGGGAATCGACGGCTGCCTGTTGACCGACCTGAGTGTCGAAGAGGCGGAAAGCTATGTCGGCGTGATGCGTCAGGCGGAACTCGATACCGTCTTTCTGGCGGCGCCCACCAGTACCGAGCGCCGTTTGGAGTTGGTGGCGCGATACTCGACGGGCTTCGTCTATTGCGTATCCCGTAACGGCGTCACCGGCGAACGGGAACAACTGGCCTCATCGGCGGCGCCGCTGCTCAACGCCCTACGCGCGAAGACGGATCTTCCGCTGGCGCTGGGCTTCGGCATTGCCAATGGCGAGCAGGCACGCGAAGCGGCGAAACACGCCGACGGCGTGGTGGTGGGCAGCGCGATTGTCCGGGCGATTGAGCAAGGCCGAGACCTGGAAGCCTTCGCCCGCTCCCTGCGGGAGGGCCTGGATGCCGAATGATCCGCGCGTCGAGATGGCGAAGTTCCGCAAACGGATCGACGCAATTGATCGGAAGCTGCTGGCCCTATTGAATGATCGCGGCGTGATCGCGAAAAAGATCGGCGCCGTGAAGCGGGCGCACGGCATGGCAATCGTGGAGCCGTCGCGGGAGCAGCAGGTGGTGGCCCAGATGATGGCCGCCAATCAGGGACCTCTCTCCAACGATGCGATCGAGCGGATCTTTCTCGGCGTCATGATCGAGATGCGAAATCTTCAGCGGGATAAAGAAAGTGAGAACTAACGAATGCTGGTGGTAATGCAGGAAGGCGCAACGGAAGCGCAGATTCAGGGAGTGACGGAGAAGCTGGAAGCACGCGGCTACCAGGTGCATCGCGTGACGGGCGTGGCGCAATCGATTCTCGGCGGTGTCGGGCCGGACAAGGGCGACCCGGCTGAGTTCGAACTGCTGCCCGGCGTCAAGGAGTGCATGCGGGTCAGTTCCCCCTACAAGCTAGCCAGCCGCAGCATGCGTCCTGATGGCACAGTGATCAAGATCGGCGACGTGGAGATCGGCGGCGACAAGGTGGTTGTGATGGGCGGGCCGTGTTCTGTCGAGAGCCGTGACCAGTTCTTCCGCTGCGCCGAGTATGTCGCCAAGGCGGGCGCTAAGGTCATTCGGGGCGGCGCGTTTAAGCCGCGCTCCTCGCCATACAGCTTCCAGGGCATGGGCGAGGAAGGCCTGAAGATCATGCGGGAGGCGTCGGATCAGTTCGGCCTGAAGCTGATCAGCGAGGTGATGGACTCGCAGCAGATCGATCTCATGATGCCGTACGTCGACATCTTCCAGGTAGGCGCGCGGAACATGCAAAACTTTAACCTGCTGAAGGCTCTGGGCGCGGTCCGGAAGCCGGTTCTGCTGAAGCGCGGCATTGCGGCCACCATCGAGGAGCTGTTGCTGTCGGCCGAATACATCCTGTCCGGCGGCAACTACGAAGTGATGCTCTGCGAACGCGGCATCCGCACCTTTGAGACCTATACCCGCAACACGATGGACATCTCAGCCATTCCGGTGGTGAAGAAGCTTTCGCACCTGCCGATGGTGGCCGATCCTTCACACGGAACCGGTCGCCGGGACAAGGTGCTGCCGATGGCTCGCGCGTCGGTGGCCGCGGGCGCGGATGCGCTGATCGTGGAGATGCACAACGATCCCAATAAGGCCTTGTCGGACGGCGCCCAGAGCCTGTTCCCCGACCAGTTCCACGAGATGGTGGATCAGTGCCGGATCATCGCCTCGGCGATCGGGCGCACGATCTAGAACGGTGAACTCGGTCGCGATTGTCGGCGTCGGCCTGATCGGCGGGTCCTTCGCACGGGCGCTGCGGAAGGCGGGTTTCAGGGGCCGTCTGTGCGGTGTGAGTTCGCCGGCTACGCTCGAGCGGGCGATTGCCGCAGGGCTGATCGATGACGCGCTCACCCTTCAAGAGGCGAGCGCTTGCGATCTGATTCTGCTGGCCCAGCCCATTTCGCAGATCCTGGCGACCGTACCCAAACTCTCGGGCGCGCAGGGGTGGGTAACGGATGCGGGTTCGACCAAACGTGCCATTTGCCGCGCTGCGGAGAGCATCCCACGCTTCGTGGGCGGGCATCCGATGGCCGGAAAAGAGCACCGCGGACTGGAACATGCCGATGCCGATCTGTTCCGGGATCGCCCGTGGCTGTTGACCTCTGAGCCTCCACCGTTCCTTCGGGAATGGCTGGAGCGGATCGGCGCCCGGATCCGGTTGACGACACCGGAAGAGCACGACCGGATGGTGGCGCGCGCGTCGCACCTGCCGCAGTTGCTGTCCAACGCGATCGCTGCCGCTACGGTTGAGGCGAAGGCGTTTGGGGGGCCGGGACTGGACTCCATGACTCGCCTCTCCGGGAGCAGTTTCGACATCTGGCGCGACATTCTCTCGACGAACCGCGACGAGATCGCGGCCGCAATGGACGAGTTTGGCCGACAATGGGAAGAGCGCCAGCGAGCGCTTCGCGAGGGCGACGATACCCGCCTTTTCCGGTAACTCACTTCCTTGATACACCTTTTCTGGCTGTCCCTTTTGTGTCTTCCGCTGGCCGCGCAGAGCGTGACTGGACTGATACGAGGCGTGGTGCGGGATTCGAGCGGGTCCGTGGTGGCCAACGCCGCACTCACGCTGACGAATTCGGCAACCGGAACGACGCGCACTTCGGCTTCCGACGCCGAGGGTCGCTATGTCCTTCCCGCCCTGGAACCAGGCCGATACACCCTTCGGGCCGAAAAGCCGCCGCTGAGCGGAAGCCTGCGGTCGATCGCCGTATCCGTAAACGATGCTTTGGCGTTGGACCTGACGCTCACGATTGCCGACCGCCGCGAGCAGGTGACGGTCGAAGCCGCCGCCGCTGTTCTCGAAACCCAATCCGCAACACTGTCGGGCTTTGTCGATTCCCGCCGCGTCATTGACCTGCCGCTCAACGGCCGCAACTTCGCGCAATTGGTTCCTCTGCAGCCGGGCGTCGCCATCATCTCCAGCCAGGGCTTACTGGGGGGCGGTCCGGACGCGGCAGGGATCCAAGGTTCCGGTCAATACGTCAACGGCGCGCGCAGTTCAGTGAACAGCTTTCTGTTCGACGGTGGAGAGGCCAATGATCCCGTGGTGCCCAGCGGCACGGGGGCGGCGTCGACGGCGATCTTCACGGGCGGGGCGCCAGGCGTGAATGCGGTTTCCGTAGACGCAATTCAAGAGTTTCGTGTGTTGACGTCCGGCGCGAATGCGGAGTTTGGGCGGTCCAGTGGCGCGACGGTGAACGTGATTACGAAGTCCGGCACGAACCAGCTGCGCGGAACGCTGTTTCACTTCCTGCGAAATCGCCAATTCAACGCGCGGAACACCTTTGAAGCAACTCGCCCTGGCTTCACGCAGAATAACTTCGGCGGTACGGTGGGGGGCCCGATACGCCGGGACCGGACGTTCTTCTTCGCCAGCTATGAAGGGTTCCGGCAGCGGCAAGCGGTGTCGGTGGTGAATGCCGTGCCTTCGCCGAACACAATTGCCGCCGCTGAACAGCAAAATGCGCTGTTGGGCAGTCTGCTGCGAGCGTATTTCTCCGGTGCCGCAGCGGCGCGTCCAGGCACCTTCGCCGAGCGGTCGGTGCAGGACATTCTTGCGTCGCAGCAGCCGGTCGTCGGCACTGCCGTGCTGGCTCGCGGCAACGGTGTGGACCAGGATGCCGGGCTGGGAAGGTTGGACCACCATTTCGCAGGTGGCTCCCGCCTGAACGCCCGATACCAGGTATTCGAAGCAGTAGGCCTGCCGGGGACGATCTCAGGGACCGGGATCGCCGGGTCGAATATCGGGTACACCAACCGCTCCCAGAACGCCGTCATCGGACACACGAAGGCGTTTGGGGCGGCACGCTTGAATGAGTTCCGCGCCGTCTTCCAGCGCAACTCTCCTCGCTCGACGTTTGAAGCCACGCCGCAGGCGGTTCTGGCGGCGGGGCGACTTCGAACCATCGGCCCGTACGCGCGTCAGCCGTATGGTGATCCAGGAACCGACAATGGCATCCCCACGATCGCTACGCTGGGCTTCGGACTCACCTCGCTGGGCTATGAGACGACGGCACCAAACGCGCGGGGCGCCAACACCTACCAGGTCACCAACACGTTCACCGGGACGCGCGGCGGGCACATGCTGAAAGCAGGAGGCGACTTCCGCCGCATCCAGGAAAACTCTTTGTTTAGTTTTCGGCTGCGTCCGGAGATCAGTTTCGCCTCCGGCGGCGCGACTTCGTTTCTGGCGCCGAACGCGCCCGTGTTCAGCTACGACCAGAACATCTTTCTCACTCCGGCCACTTCGTTGCGCGGCTTCCGGCTGAGCGAATGGGCAGGATTCGTGCAGGATACGTGGCGCGTTTCCGGACGCCTGACGATCGATGCAGGGCTTCGCTTTGAGTACTTCGGACGGCCGGGAGAGGTGAATGGCTACCTGAACAACGGCTTCCTGACGGCGAATGGCGTACCTCTCAATTCGGCGGGGATCCTTTCGCAAGGGAGTGGGAGGCTGAACAGCCTGCGCATGGTTCCGGTGGGACCCGGCCGCGACTTCGCAATGTATGCGGCGGACCGGAATAACCTCGCGCCGCGAGCGGGCTTTGCGTGGCGCTGGACAGAACGGACGGTCGTGCGCGGCAGCTATGGCATTTTCTATGACCGCATCTTCAACAACGTGTTCGGCAACGCGCGAAACTCCGCACCCTACACGCTGCTGGTGACGCAGTCCGGCGTTCCGTTCGGTTCCCTACCCGCTGCCGATGCCTTCACGACGACACTGCCGATTGGGCCAGTGACGATCAATCCGACGCTTCGCTCTCCGTTGACCCATCGGTTCCATGTCGGCGTGCAGCGGCAGGTGGGCGGGAGTGCCGTCGCCGAGGTCAGTTACGTCGGCGCCCTTGGCCGCAGCCTGGTGCGTACTCTGCGTCCGAACATGGGACCAGCGTTCCCGGCGGACTTCCGGCCTGCGAACATCGATCCGGCAGCCGGGGCGATCACGTTCGACAACTACCGTCCGCTGGTCTACGGCAACGTTTCGACGCGGGACTCGTCCGGTGCTTCGGAGTATCACTCCCTCCAGGCGCGATTCGAGAAGCGCTTCGCTCGCGGCCTTTCTTTCCAGGCCAACTACACCTATGGGCGCGCCACCGATATTGCCAGCGGCGAGATTCTGACGGACGTCGTGGTGACAACCATCAGCAACCGCCTGGCCGCACGGACGGCCGATGGCCGCGTGGCGCTGCCTTCTCTGCCCGTGCTGCAACAGGTGAATCCGGCCCTCCGCACGGTGCCCGAGGCGGCGCGCTTCTACCAGGCCAACTTCGCCGGTCCGGATCAATGGGCGGCGGACTGGGGCAATGCTGCCTTCGACGTGCGGCACATCTTCGTCGCCAACGGGAGCTACGAACTGCCCTGGGGCCGGCAGCGCTGGTGGGGAGCATGGCAGGTGAACGGCATGCTTCGCATGCAGTCCGGCGTGCCGATGACGTTGCACACGGGCCTGGACGTGAATGGCGACGGAAACGCGCCGGACCGGGCGGCTCTTCTATCTGGCGATGCTCAGGCAGTGCGGCTGGCCACGGGCAGGCAGTTCTTTGCACCTTCTGTGTTGGGACGCGGTGAGAATGGACAGCCGGTCCGCACGTTTGCCGGCGGCACATTGATCGGTGTCTCGTCCCGCCCTGGCGACGTGGCCAGCTATCTGCCTCGCAATGCGCTGCACGGTCCGCCAATGCACGTACTGGACCTGTCGCTGCTCAAGCGCTTCACGCTGGCTGAGCGTGCGGTCCTTCAGTTTCGGGCCGAGGCGTTCAACCTGATGAACGCGACAAATCTGTCGAATCCGGTGGTGAACACGGCTTCGCCCGCCTTTGGACAAGTCCTGTCGACCGCCACGCCGCCGCGACAAGTCCAGCTCGGTCTGCGCTTGGAATTCTGACGAAATCGCCTTACAATTTAGGGCTAAGGGAGAAGCGTGATGCCGAATCCTGTTCCGAAGCCGAATCTTCGCAGGCCTGCCGCGCCGTCCGTGCGCCCGCAAGCGGCCGTTCAGGCGGAGATGCGCCCCGGTCAACGCCCTGCTCTTCAGAAGAAGGGCCGTCCCGGCGTGGAGGCATTTCCGGTCAACCTGCGCCAGAAGCCGGGCGGGCAACTGCTTCCCACTCCCGTGCGTCAGAAGCTGGAGCGCGCGCTGGGGCACGACTTTTCCGACGTTCGGATTCATGTCGGGCAGGACGCCACACGCATCGGCGCAATCGCCTTTACCTGGGGTTCCCAGATTCACTTCGCGCCTGGCCAGTACCAGCCCCACACGCATCAGGGCC
Source organism: uncultured Solibacteraceae bacterium (assembly GCA_964395885.1). GTDB lineage: Bacteria > Acidobacteriota > Terriglobia > Bryobacterales > Bryobacteraceae > JAPKYZ01. The sequence continues at coordinate 14,450 of CAYNDS010000076.1, forward strand.
AGAAACTACTGGCACATGAGCTGACACACGTGGTGCAGCAGCGGCAGGGACGTGTCCGCAACCCGCTCGGAGCGGGCGTGGCTGTTGTGCAGGACCGCGCACTGGAGGCGGAAGCCGACCGCGCCGGAGCGTTGCTTCTAAAGGTTCGTTAGCGTTTTTTCGCCGCTGGCGGGGCAGCCCCGAACAGCATCCGGGTGCCTCCCTGGCTGAAGCCCGCCGAACGGAATCCCAGCCGCCGGTACATCGAGGTCAACTGCTGCGGCGCAATGGAGCCATCCGAAGGACGCGCCACCAGCGAGACGGATTGTGCGCCGCGCGTGCGAGCCAGCTTCAGCGCATCCGCCACCAGGTTGGATCCAATCTGCTGTTTGCGAAACTGCGGCTCCACACGCAGGTTGACGATCTCGGCCTGTGGACCACCCAGTTTCACCTCGACGCGCCCCACCGGCGCGGCTCGCCCCGGCAGACTCGCTTCCAAACGAGCCCGGCCTGCCATCACGGTGGAGCGCACACGAACGGCGGGAGCAGGAACTTTGGGCTTGCGGCTAGGATCCACGATGGCCTCCCCGGCGAGTCAGGCTCAACTGTCGCGCATCGGCAGCGCGCTCAGACAGCATATCGAAGACGATCGTGGGAACGTAGGCGCCATGCAGAAGCCAATAGCGCAGGCGGAGCCGCAGTTCGCGCGGGCTGAACATTCCCCCTTCGACTTCCCGCTTGAGCAGTGCGAAGTGACGGCGTGCGTTCCAGCCGGACAACGTCCAGGCAAACTCGGCGCAGGGCGGACTCAGCAGGGCCGCCAGGATACATCGCTCGACCGAGCGGAGGGCCCAGCCGGCGTTCCGATAGGACCAGGCTGCCGCTACCCATGCACTTCGCGTTTCGTCTCGTTCCGCCTCCAGCATGGTGCGGAGCAGTTGGCGCAGGCGATGCAGCTTCGCGGCGTTGCCGGACTCCATCGTCTCCGCCTCCAGCCTTTTGAAAAGGGTCAGAAGTGGCGTGACGACGTAGCCGTTCTCCCGAGTGACGGCGCGCCGCAACTGTTCCGCCGCCTGCCGCACCGGAACACCGTGCGGGTCTCGCAGGAGCGTTTCCAGGTCTTCCAGGAACCGATCAGCCTGCCTGGGACGCTTCCGCAACACGGACTGATCAACGGGAGTCCGCCAGCTGGTGACTTTCCCGCGCAGGATCGGGACGATCTCGAGATACGCCACCTGCTCGTCGACCGGATGCCGATTCAGCCTTTCCAGGATCGCGGACCGGTCCTCGCCCAGAGCCGCCACCTCTCGCAGAAGGTCGACATTCGCCACCCTATATGGATTGAGCTCGCCGAGCGCGACGGCATCCGTCACTGCCGCGCGGAAACGCGTCAGGTCGGGGATGTCGGCCTGGACGTTCGCTCGTAACGCCTGGCAAATGGCGGCCGTGCGATCGGCTACGGTCAGGTCGATCCCCCAGGTTTCCAGGAGCGCGACAATGTCGTCCTTCTCGCGAAGCCATCGCTCCACCGCCGCGTCTACGCCGGTCACAACTGCTGCACCCACCCGGCCAGTGGAGGCCAGCTTTTCCAGTCCCCTTCGCGCTGCCGGGATCGCAGGGTCAGGGACACGAACGAGTTCACGCCCGCATACAGCGCGAAGAACTGACGCATGACCGCAGCGAACAGCACCGCACTGGAGCCGACAAACAGCGCCTCGTCCACCATGAGCTCGACGTCGTTGCCTTGCGAGAAACCTCGCCACACCTCTTTGCCGATACGCGCCATAGCCGGTCGGACGGCGATCTCTGCCAGGCCCTCCGCCTGCCGATTGATGGAAGCGGTCTCGGCGAAGTTGTAAAGCCGGAACATCTTGCGCAGGGCATTCACCCGATCCTCACCGCCACCGAAAGTGAGATGGTTCAATGAAAGGCTGGTGAGCAGCCTCCAGTACGCCGCGCCGTCGGAAGGCGGATAGAGCGGCGCCGTCGGACGGCTCAAGCACGTCACGGCCCGCACGGGAGCCTGCTCTTCAACGTGTAATCGCGCCCCCTCACCAACCTGCACGGCTAACTCCCGGTTGGTGCAAAGCGTGTGCGCATAGACAACGGGGTAGGACGGCGGCGCCAGATGAAAGCGCAGGTCATAAAAGCTCAGCCAGACGTCGGTGCCCGTCGCATCAGCCCGTTCCACCGGTCGCCGCCGCGCGTACCAGAAAGAGGTCTGACCCCGCGCCCCCGCTTCATGGCGAAAGGAAAAAAACGGCTCCACGAGCTCGGCGTCCCGCAGCGGATCGGGCGAGGCCGAAACCTGCCGGATGGAGTGGATCTCCGTCGTGCGCTCCTGACGGTAGTCCGCCACCAGCCGATACTCCGCGCTCCGGTGATCGATGCGGACCGGTTCCGTAATCCGCGAGAAAAGATTCACGATTGGGGTGCAATGTAAGCGGAAGGTCTCCCGCTCGACGGCGAGCCGTTTCGCCGGCTGGCGGAGGACAAAACGAATCGTCAGGATCTTCTCGGAACGGCGCCGTCGGAGGCCCTTCACGTCGAAGAAGAAGAACTTCTGTGGAAAGTGAATGTACTCGGCAAGCAGCCGGTAGGCGGGAGAATCCGGCGTCACGCCGGGCAGTACTGCCTCGTCCCGATCAAATCCCACCCAGGAGACCGAGGAGGCGGGCAACGTCACCGGATCACCGGCATCCCCCTCCAGGCGCACTTCATCCAGACCGGCCGCCATCAGGTCGTAGATGGCGGACCTCTGCAGCACATCGCCCGCAATGTAGAACCGAAGACGGTCCAGCGTCAGTTCGCGCCAGTCTTCCGTCGAGCTGAGAGTGATGGAGATGGAGTCCCGGTCTCCCCGATCCACAGCCGCTGCCTCCACCGAGACCGGCCACAATTCCACGGGATAGCAGGTACGGAAGCGGCAAGCGATGCCGTCACGGCCGGACTCATCGCGAGATTGCGCAAACAGGCGCCAGTGCCGGGGAAGCGTGTAGCCGCCAGTTAACTTACCCTTTGCCGGATTGGCCGTGAACTCGGCAATCGACAAGGGTGGAACGATCTCAGTGAGCGACGGCTGAAGCGTCTCCAGCAGCCCGCGGCTGACCTCGACGAACTCGTCATCGAGCCGCTGCTCCAATCGCGCCGTGAGAAACGCAAAGGCTTCGAGAAGCCGCTCCACATGGGGGTCTGCCGAACCCTCCTCGGTCAGTTCCAGGCGTGAGGCGATCTTTGGATAGCGGCGGGCAAACTCGCGCCCGGCGCGCCGCAAGTAGGCCAGTTCTCCCTGGTAGTAGCGCAAGAAATCACTGCGGGTGTCCATCGCTCAACGGCTCTCCGTCTCGACCACAAAAGCGCTGCCGGAGTCTTCTCGCGTCAAGGGAAACGACACGGGCTCCCAGAGATCATCCATCTTGTAGGCCCCGCGGACGATTGCCGACCAGCGCATCGGGCGTTCCGGGTCCTTGATGATCTCGACGCGAGGCGATCGCAGGCGGGGCTCAAATGCCTCTACCGCGCGAGTAAACAGTACCGCGAGGCGATCGCGATCCCGTTCGCTCTTCGGGTTGAACCGGCTCAAGTCCGGGATGCCGTAATTCAGCACAGTGTAGCCAAGCGCCTCGATTTCATCCACCGAAGCCGTGCTGCGGGTGTTGCAGAGGCGCTGCAGTTCCAGCGCGATCGAACGGCGAAGTTCTTCGGCCGTGAGTGTGCGCGCCGGCCGGACTTCCGTCAGCACGCGCGGCTCCAGGTCGATCAGGCGATCAAACAGCGGAGTCCGGTGAGACGGACTCCGCTTCAGGTGGCGCATCGTGGCTATTCAGGCGTATTCGTCGCCAAGCTCCAAATGGCGCCGTTATTGCCTTCCTTGCCGCTGGCGGGCTTCTGCTGGGAGAAGTCCCACTTGATGCGTGTGTAGTTGAACGTAACCGTCTCGGTCGCCTTGTCGCCCGAACCGGACGCCATGGACGCGGACGAGACCAGCACGTTGTCGAGTGTAATCACCATGTACGGCAGGAACGCGCCGGCGTCGTTGCGTCCCATCGTGAGCACAACTGTACCCAGGTTGGTGGCGGCGTTGCAGGCGGCAATCACCGGACAGGTGGCGATGTCGACGTATTTCGACACCGTCAGATCCTGATGATTCGGCTTGCCGGAGGTACGCTCCTGGTTGGAAACGTCGCCTGTGATTTGCATGGCGATGCCGTGGCTGAAGCTCAGAAGTTCAATCTTCCCCTCGAAGCCTTTCACCGTGCTTTGGCCCGGGATAGTGGGGATGTCGAGCAAAATGGAATCCATTTGATTTCTCCTCGTTGAGACTCAGGT
>CAYNDS010000077.1:0-13565 GCA_964395885.1 uncultured Solibacteraceae bacterium
GCGGGATCGCGAATCGTCTGGGCGAGCTTCGCCAGACGCGCGGCATCGCGGCTTCCGAACTCGCGCGGCGAGTGGGTGTCAGCCGGCAGACGATCTACGCCATCGAAAGCGGCGCCTACGTGCCGAATACCGTCGTGTCGTTGCGTCTGGCCATGGAGTTGGGCGTGCCCGTCGAGGCGATCTTTCAGCTTGCCGCGCCTGCGGAAGCCCCGCTGGAGTCACAGCGGGTGGAGATGCTCTCTCCCCATCGCGTCGCGGCCGGAATGCCCGTGCGGATCTGCGAAGTGGGAGACCGGCGGGTCGCCGTGCCGTCCGTCGCGACACCGTACTTTCTGCCCGAAGCCGACGGCATCGTCGAGCGGATGCGTCGTCAGGAGGCCGAGGTGAGGGCTTTTTCGACCGATACCGGGAAGCGTCTGGCCGTTGCCGGCTGCGACCCGGCGATCGGTTTCCTGCACGCGCAGGTGGCGCGTGAGGCGGATACGGAACTGGTCAGCGCACCCGCCTCCAGCCGCCTGGCCTTGCGGTGGCTGAAGGAGGGCAGGATCCACGTGGCCGGATCGCACCTGCGCGACGCCGCTTCCGGCGAGTTCAATGTGCCGGATCTGCGCCGGGACTTCGCGGGCGAGGATCTTGTGGTGGTGACCTTCGCGCATTGGGAGGAAGGCTTCGTCACGGCGGCGGGCAACCCGCTTGCACTCCTTCAGGCCTCCGACCTGCTGCGGCCCGGCGTACGGCTGATCAACCGTGAGGCAGGCTCCGGAAGCCGTGTGCTTCTGGACCGCCTTCTGGCCGATGCGGGCGTGTCCGGACGCAAGGTCGCGGGCTACGACACGGCGGCGGGTGGACACCTCGCGGCAGCCTATGCGGTGTGGCGCGGCGATGCGGACGTGTGCGTGGCCACGCGCTCCGCCGCGCAGGCGTTTCAACTCGGCTTTGTACCGGTCCAACGAGAACGCTTCGACTTCATCCTGCGGCGTGAGTCTCTCGCCTTGCCGTCCGCGCGGGCGCTGCTCGAAGCGCTGCAACGCAGCTCCTTGCGGCGCAAGCTGGAGTCGCAGGCGGGATACGAGACGGCTCAGACCGGGGCGATCGTCGAGCTCAAGTAATCGGCCACGCGTTCAAACGGATCAAAGCCCCACGCCAGGCCGATCGGCAGGCGCAGGTTGGAATTGGCATTGATGTCGTAGAAGATGCGGCGCCCGTCTTCGGTTTCCAGGTACTCGATGCCGCCCACATCCAACCCGCCCGCCGCCATGATGCGCTCCCCGTCGGCAATCGCCTCGGCGGGGACGTCCAGGTATGGGTGAAACTCCACCGGCTTTGTGGGCGCGGCGGGAATCTCACAGTGCCCGGCGGATCCGTCCCCCGGATTGCAGACCTCCGATGGGCAGAGATTGAAGCCGCCGTGCGAGATGACGCGCATCGCATAGAGGAACTTGCCGCCGAGAAACTCCATGCGCACGATGCCTTGTCCGGCCGGCAGCCGGAAGTACTCCTGCAGCATCAACAGGTGGTCCGGCTCCCACAACGAAGGCTGATCGCGCAGCAGACGGCGTAAGTCATCGGGCTGTTCCAGAAGAAACATGCGGGCGCCGCTGCCGCCTTGCTCCGGCTTCACCAAGGCCGGCCAGCCGTGACGCCATCCGGACAGCGCGGCTTCCACATCGTTGAAGCCCAGTGAGCGCGGATGGTCGATCGACAGCCGCCCGAGGAGCGCCGCCTGCGTCAGCTTCGACAGCTCCAGCAGGAACGCGCGAGAGCCGTTCAGCACACGCGCGCCGTGCGCCTCCAGCGTGCGCATGTAGGAAAGCACAAACGGGACCGCGCGGGTGTTGCCCCGGACATAGGCGCTCGGGCTAGCCTGATTAAAGTAGACGCGTGCGTCCGGAATCATGTCCGGATCGAACGCCGCGCATTTCAAATCGAAAGCAGCATAGTCGATGCCCCGGCGGTCGAGCGCGGCAAACAGCGGCTTCTGCCACTCGGGATGTTCATAGAGAACGATGAGATCAGGCAAGCATTTTCAGGATAAACCCGCGTTCGCGATGGATTATGGATTGCGATACCCTCGTAGCATGCGAGTGCTGTTGCTTGCCGCGTTGGCCCTGTTTCCCTTGCTCGGACAAAAGAAGGTGGACTTCCTGCGGGAGGTGCGTCCTTTGTTGTCGGATCGCTGCTTTGCCTGTCACGGACCGGATGAAACGAAACGGTTCGCCGGGTTGCGGCTGGATACGGAAGAGGGCGCCCGTCCGGCGGTGGAATCCGGAAAGCTGCTGGCGCGCGTGACGCATGAGAAGAAGGGGCTGCGGATGCCGCCTCCGGGACAGCCGGAGTTAACCGCAGCACAGGTGGACGTGCTGAAGCGCTGGGTGGCGGACGGCGCGAAGTTCCAGTCGCACTGGAGCTTCGTCGCGCCCAAGAAAGCCGCCGTGCCGGAAGTGAAGGACGCCTCCTGGCCAAAGAACGAGATTGACCGGTTCATCCTGGCGCGCCTGGAAAAAGAAGGCTTGAAGCCATCCGCCGCCGCGGACCGCGCCACGCTGCTGCGGCGCGTCACGCTGGACCTGACCGGACTGCCGCCGAAGCCCGCGGAACTGACCGCATTTCTGGCCGACAAATCGCCGAACGCCTATGAAAAGGTAGTGGACCGGCTGCTGGCCTCGCCGCATTTCGGCGAACGGATGGCGGTGCCATGGCTGGATCTCTCGCGCTATGCCGACACGCATGGCTATCACATCGACTCGCATCGCGACATGTGGCCCTGGCGGGACTGGGTGGTTTCCGCCTTCAACCGCAACCTGCCCTATGACCAGTTCACGCTCTGGCAGTTAGCCGGAGACCTGCTGCCGAAGCCGACGCGGGAGCAACTGCTGGCCACCGGCTTCAACCGCAACCACATGATCAACTACGAGGGCGGCGCGATTCCGGAGGAGTACCAGACGGAGTATGTGATCGACCGCGTGGAGGCGACCTCCACCGTGTGGCTGGGCCTGACGACGGGCTGCGCGCGCTGCCATGACCATAAGTACGACCCGATCCGGCAGAAGGAGTTCTACCGGATGTTCGCCTTCTTCAACACGATCGGCGAAAAGGGCCTGGACGGTATGCGCGGCAATGCCGAGCCGATGCTGCGGCTTCCCGACGCGACGCAGGCGGAGAAGCTTTCGATGTTGGAGGCGGCCATCGCGGAGAAAGAAGCGGCGATTGACGAGGCCGACGTGGTGGCGCTGCGCGAGGGGTGGGAGAAGAAGGTGGGATCGGCCATTCCGGACCGTCCGCAGCCGGGCCTGCTGGCGCACTACGACTTTGAGGGCAACCTGAACGATGTCGCGGGCGCGTATCGCCACGCCGTCACGCAGAAGGGCGAGCTGGCCTTCTCTCCCGCAGCCGCCGGACGCGGCTTGAGCTTTGACGGGCGCACGGAGATCAGCTTCCCGGATCTGACGGGCCTGGAATCCGCAGCGCTGTGGGTGCGCGTGAACGGGCGCCTGGATGCCAAGCCATCGACGTTCTATCGCGCCAGCGGCTGGACGATCTGGATGGATGGCGGCGAGGTCATCGGCCCGTTGAAGCGCGGCTCCTATGTGTATGTGGCTCGCAACGGCAAGACCAGCCGCAGCCAGGAGCGCGTGCTGACCGGCGACTGGACGCATCTGGCCATCAGCGGCGACCGCATCTTTGTGAACGGCAAGGCGCAGCCGCTGGTGGCCAGCGACGAAGCCGTACCGGAGCCCTGGATTCGCGCCTCGATGGACGACCTGCGGCTCTATAGCCGGGCCCTGACCGATGCCGATGTGCGGTGGCTGTCGACGGACTACCCGAACCGGGTGGCGCTGACGATTCCGCCCGCCCGCCGCAGCCGGGATCAGCGCTTGCGCCTGCTGGAGTACTACTTTGAGCAAGGCGCGCCGACCGACGTCAAGAGCCTGAACGCCGAGTTGAGCGACCTCTACCGGCAACGCGACGAACTGCAGGAGGCGATGCCCTCCGCGATGGTGATGCGGGAAATGGGCATTCCGCGCGAGACCAAGGTGCTGGCGCGCGGCGACTATCGCAACGGCACGGAAGTGGTGACGCCCGGGCTGCCGAGCTTCCTGCCGCCGCTGCCGAAGGGCGCGCCGCCAAACCGGTTGGGACTGGCGCAGTGGCTGGTGTCGCCGGAGAATCCGTTGACGGCGCGCGTGGCCGTGAACCGGTTCTGGGCGATGTACTTCGGCCAGGGCATCGTGAAGACCGTGGAGGACTTCGGCAGCCAGGGCGAAGTGCCGGTGCACCCGGAACTGCTGGATTGGCTGGCGGTCGATTTCCGCGACAACGGTTGGGACGTGAAGGCGCTGCAGAAGAAGATCGTAATGTCGGCGGCGTATCAGCAAAGCTCGCGGGTGACGCCGGCGCTGCTGGACAAGGACCCGGAAAACCGGCTGCTGGCGCGCGGACCGCGCTTCCGTCTGCCGGCGGAGTTTGTGCGGGACAACGCGCTGGCGGTGAGCGGATTGCTGAATGCCAAGCTGGGCGGTCCGGGCGTGTATCCCTATCAGCCGGCCGGCGTCTGGGAAGACATCGCGTATGGCGACTACTTCACGGCGCAGAAGTTTGTCGCGGACAAGGGCGCGAATCTCTATCGCCGGTCGATGTACAGCTTCTGGAAGCGCACGGCGCCGCCGCCCGGGCTGGCGACGTTTGACGCTCCGGACCGCGAGAAGTGCACGGCGCGCCGCGCACTGACCAACACGCCGCTGCAGGCGCTGGTGCTGCTGAACGATCCCACCTACGTCGAAGCCTCGCGGGCGCTGGCGGTGCGGATGCTGCGCGAAGGCGGGAAGGACCCGCTCGGCTGGGCCTTCCAGACCGTGCTGGCGCGGCGTCCGGCGGCGAAAGAAGCCGCCGTGCTGCGGGCGCAGGCGGACAAGCAACTGGCCATCTACCGGAACTATCCGCAAGGCGCCGAGCAACTGCTGCGTGTCGGCGAGTCGCCCGTGCCGGCGGACCTCGACAAGGCGCGCCTGGCCGCCTGGACCACCGTTGCCAGCGTCATCCTGAACCTCGACGAGACGATCACGAAGGAGTAAGCCGCCCATGGAACAGAAGCAATTTGAACTCGCAATGACGCGGCGGCAGCTCTTTGGCAAGGGCGCCACCGGCTTGGGTCTGGCGGCGCTGGCGGCACTCGGGCAGGAAAGCGCGCCCTCGCGGGACCCGAAAACACAGGGGCTGGTGGGGCTGCCGCACTTTGCGCCGAAAGCCAAACGGGTGATCTTCCTGCATCAGTCCGGCGGACCGTCGCAACAGGACCTGTTCGATTGGAAGCCGTCGCTCGAACGCCGCCGCGGCATCGAACTGCCGGACAGCGTTCGCATGGGACAACGCATCACCGGGATGACCTCGGGACAAGGCACGCTGCCGGTTGCGCCGACCATCTTCAAGTTCGCGCAGCATGGCAAGTCCGGCGCGTGGGTGAGCGAACTGCTGCCGTGGACGTCGAAGATCGTCGACGACATCACCATCGTCAAGAGCGTCCACACGGATGCGATCAACCACGATCCGGCGATCACCTTCATCCAGACCGGTTTCCAGCAGCCGGGGCGCCCCAGCCTGGGCTCCTGGGTCAGCTACGGTCTTGGCAGCGAGAATCAGAACCTGCCGGCGTTTGTCGTGCTGGTCTCGCAGTCGAGCGCGATCAACGTCGATCAGCCGCTGTTCAGCCGCCTGTGGTCAGCCGGATTCCTGCCGTCCAGCTATCAGGGCGTGAAGTTCCGCTCCACCGGCGACCCGGTGCTCTATCTGTCGGACCCGCACGGTATCGACAAAGAGACGCGGCGCCGCATGCTCGATTCGCTCAAGAGCCTGAACGGCATGCGCAGCGACGTGTTCGGCGACCCGGAGATCGAAACGCGCATCGCCAGCTACGAGATGGCCTACCGGATGCAGACCTCGGTGCCGGAGCTGATGGATCTGTCCAAGGAGTCTCAGGAGACCTTCGATCTCTACGGACCGGACGCGCGCAGGCCGGGCAGCTATGCGTCGCACTGCCTGCTGGCACGGCGGCTGGTGGAGCGCGGCGTGCGCTTCGTGCAGTTGTACAAGCGGGGCTGGGATCAGCACAACGACCTTCCGCGTGATCTTCGCTTGCAGTGCCAGGCGACGGATCAGCCGTCGGCGGCGCTGGTGATGGATCTGAAGCGGCGCGGTCTGCTGGACGACACCCTGGTGATCTGGGGCGGCGAGTTCGGCCGGACTACCTATTCGCAGGGCCGGCTATCGGAGACAAATTACGGCCGAGACCATCATCCGCGCAACTTCGCGATGTGGTTTGCGGGCGGCGGCATCAAGCGCGGCGCGGTGATCGGCGAAACCGACGAGTTCAGCTACAACATCACCGAGGACCCGGTGCATGTGCACGACGTGCAGGCCACCATCCTGCATTGCCTGGGCGTCGATCACACCAAGCTGACGTACAAGTTCCAGGGCCGGTACTTCCGGCTGACCGACGTTCACGGTAGTCTCGTCAACAAGATGCTCGCGTAAAGAGTTGAATTTGGGGTGAGATGAGGTAACCCTTTCGGCTCTTTTCGCGAATTGAATACATGCTACTTCGCTCGATTCTCCCAATCGGGCTCCTGACTGGTCTCTCCGCCTTTGGTCAACTGAGCGGAGTGAGCGCGTCCCTCCGGTCGCCGCAGCCAACCGGAACCCTCATTACCTGGCGCGCACAAGGAGCGGCTCCCAATACCTGGTTCCGGTTTCGAGCCGGAGTCTCCGGGGGCGCGCTCCGCACGATTCGCGACTTCGGTCCCGGCACCGAGGTGAACTGGACCGCAACGGACTGGGACGGCAACTACGTCGTCGAGATCACGGCGCGGAACAACGACACCGGGGCAACGGCGACGAGCACGATCCCCTTCCAGTTCACGTCGCCGGCGGCGTCCGGCGCGGTCTCCACCTCGCCGACCGAGCATCCGCTGGTGGTGGCATTCCACGCGCCGGCATGTCCCGCGGGCAGCCAGATTCGCGTGCAGTTTCAGGGTGCGAATGGACGGCGCACCAGCACGCCGCTGCGCGACTGCCGCGCGAATCAGAACCCAACGTTCCTGCTGGGCGGCATGCTGCCGGATGCGACGTATGTGGCGCGCCATCAGGTATTCCACCGGGATGGCACAACCGTTGAGGGTCGCGACATCAGCTTTCAGACCGGCAGCCTGCCGCGTGACCTGACCATCGCCAAAGGCACCGTGGCGGTGCCGCAGCAGATTCCCGCGCTGGAAGGCATCTTGCTGTTGGCGTCGTCCTCCCCGACGCACCACAGCGCCGTCGACCTGGAAGGCAATGTGATCTGGTACTACCCGGGGGCGCTGTCCGGCTTTACGCGGTTGGGACGCGGCGGGACGTTTTGGGGCCTGACGCAAGGACCGGGCGGAACCCCGGCACAAGCCATTCGCGAGTTTGACCTGACCGGGATGACATTGCGCGAGACGAATGCCTCGCGATTGAACGAGCAACTGCGCGCCCGCGGACAGATGGAGATCAGCAACTTCCATCACGAAGTGCGCCCGCTGCCGGATGGGCGGATTCTGGTGCTGGCGGGTGTCGAACAGATTCTGACCGACGTGCAGGGCCCGGGCGCGCAGAACGTGCTGGGCGACATGATCCTGATTCTCGATGCGGATCTGCAGCTCGTCTGGGTGTGGAACAGCTTCGAGAAGATGGACGTCCGCCGGATGGCGACGCTGCGGCTGACGTGCGCCGCGGGCGGTTGCGGTCCTCTTTACAAGGGTGCGGACGCGCAGGACTGGCTGCACACCAACGCGGTGCAGCGCACGCAGGACGGCAACCTGATTCTCTCGGTGCGGCATCAGGATTGGGTGGTGAAGATCGATTACCGCGACGGCGCGGGAACGGGGGACGTCCTGTGGCGCATGGGACCGGAAGGCGATTTCGCGGTGGTCTCCAGCGACCCGCAGCCGTGGTTCACGCATTTGCACGACCCGGAGTTTGAAGCCGACGGACGGACCATGGTGGTGTTTGACAACGGCAACACGCGGCAGGCGAAGGATGCGACAGTCGAGAGCCGCGGACAGGTGTACTGGGTGGACGAGCCGAATCGCGTGGTGATTCAGTTCCTGAATGCGTCGCTCGGCAAATATGCGTTCGCACTCGGTTCGGCACAGATGCTGTCGAACGGCGGCTACTTCTTTGACTTGGGATGGCGGAACGACAGGCCGACACCCAGCAGTCTCCAGATTGAAACGGATCCGCTTGGCAACCAAACCTACGTACTAGACGTGCCTTTCGCGATTTATCGCAGTTTCCGCTTAACGGATCTTTACACGCCGGACCGGTGAGACTAGCCTAGGTGAAAGCCCTTACGGCTTTCGCTTGTGAACCGTCGACAGTTCCTGCAGAATTCCACGGCAGCCGCCCTTGCCGGCCCAAAGGGTGCGCACGCGCAATCGTCGCGGCCCAACATCGTCCTCATTTACGCAGACGATCTGGGCTATGGCGATTTAGGCTGCTATGGTTCGCAGCTGCCCACTCCCAACATCGATCGGCTTGCTTCGGAAGGGGCTCGCTTTACGTCGTTCTGTTCGCCGAGCAGTGTCTGTTCCCCGGCGCGCGCGGCGTTGCTGACGGGACGGTATGCACCGAGGACAGGTGTGTTCGGGGTGTTGGACCCGGACGAGACGTCGGGATTACCGGCACGGGAACAGACGTTGCCGCAGTTGCTCAAGACGGCGGGGTATCGCTCCGCGCTGATCGGGAAATGGCACCTGGGCGGCAAGCCCGGCTTTCTGCCGAATGACCGCGGGTTTGACTACTTTTACGGGCTGCCGTGGTCCAACGACATGTGGCCGCGTCCGCTGATGCAGAACACCGACATCATTGAGCAGCCGGCGGACCTGGACCTGCTGCAAGTACGGTCCACCGGGCAGGCGCTGCAGTTCATGCGGAACCCGCGTCCGGAGCCATTCTTCCTGTTCTATGCGACGACGGCGCCGCACATTCCGTTGAACACGTCGCCGCGCTTCCGGGGCACGACGGGAATGGGCAAGTACGCCGACGTGATGGCGGAGTTCGACTGGAGTGTGGGAGAACTGATGCGCGGCGTCCGCGAGATGGGGCAGGAGCAGAACACGCTGTTCCTGCTGAGCTCCGACAACGGACCGTGGTTTCAAGGCAGCGCCGGACGGCTGCGCGCGCGCAAGGGCGAAAGCTACGAGGGCGGCGTGCGGGTGCCGATGATCGCGCGGATGCCGGGCACGATTCCGGCGGGCACGACCGTGTCGGGATTCGCCAGTGGTCTGGACCTGTTCCCGACGATTGCGAATTGGGTGGGCGCACGACCGTCCGCGCCGGTGCTGGATGGCGTCGATATCCGTCCGATGCTGACCGGGCAGTCCGACTCGGTGGAGCGCGACGTGTACCTCTACTTCGATTTTCTGAACGCGCAGTGCGCGCGCTACGGCGATTGGAAGGTGCATTTCTCGCGCTACAACAGCCGCGCCTTTTCGCCGGAGCCAGCCTTCGGACGGGTGAATCTGCCGCTGCCGCGTCCGGAGCTGTACAACCTGGCGGTGGACCCCGCCGAAGCCTACGAGTGTTCCGACGCCAATCCGAACGTGGTGGCCGACATCCGCAAGCGCGTGGAAGAGAAGCTGGCGACGATGCCGGATTTTGTCGCGGCCACGTGGCGCGACACGATGGCGTTGCCGGTGTACGACACGGCGCCGGGCGCCCTTCCGATTCAGCGGCGTCCGTAGCAACGGCGGCAGTGCGCGCCCGGGAACGCGCTTGTTAAAATTCGGATACCCCATGCCAATCGCCACCCTCGCCGTCGACGTGTTTGGGGACGGCCTCCGATGAGTTCCCAGCCGAGCCTCACGCCTGCTGAGGTTTCCGCGCACCGGCTGACCTGGGACGAGTATCAGCGCATCGTCGAGCTTCTCGGCCGCGAGCCGAGTTTCACTGAGCTCGGCATCTTCGGTGTGATGTGGAGCGAGCACTGCTCCTACAAGTCTTCCAAGATCCATCTGAAGAAGCTGCCGACGCGATCCAAGCTGGTGCTGGTGGGGCCGGGCGAAAATGCCGGCATTATCGACATCGGCGACGGCGTCGCGATCGCCTTCAAAATCGAGTCCCACAACCACCCGAGCTTCATTGAGCCGTTTCAGGGCGCGGCAACGGGCGTGGGCGGCATCTTGCGCGACATCTTCACGATGGGCGCCCGACCGGTGGCGGTTCTCGATGCGCTGCGCTTCGGACGGCTGGACGATGCGGAAACGGGACATCGCAACCGGCAGATTGTCGAAGGCGTGGTGAGCGGCATTTCGCACTACGGCAACTGCTTCGGCGTGCCGACGGTGGGCGGTGAGACGCAGTTTCACGCCTGCTACAACGGCAATCCGCTGGTGAACGTGTTCGCGCTGGGCGTCTTCAAGCAGGACGAGATCTTTTTCGGGCGCGCGACGGGAATCGGCAACCCGGTGATCTATGTCGGCGCCAAGACGGGACGCGACGGCATTCACGGGGCGTCGATGGCGAGCGAGGAGTTCAGCGAGGAGTCCAAGCAGAAGCGGCCCAACGTGCAGGTGGGCGATCCGTTCATGGAGAAGCTTCTGCTGGAGGCGTGCCTGGAGGCGATGAAGACCGGCGCGATTGTCGGTATTCAGGACATGGGCGCGGCGGGGCTGACGTGTTCGACGTGCGAGATGGGCTCGCGCGCCGGCACGGGCGTCGAGATCGACCTGAAGTTTGTGCCGCAACGCGAAACGGGCATGTCGCCGTACGAGATCATGCTGTCGGAGTCTCAGGAGCGCATGCTGCTGGTGGCGGAGAAGGGCCGCGAGGAAGAAGTCTTCCGCGTGTTCCGCAAATGGGGCCTGGATGCGGCGGTGATCGGCACGGTGAACGACGACGGCATGCTGCGCGTGCGGGACCACGGCAAGATCGTCGCCGAGATCTCCAACCGAGCCTTGGCCGACGAGGCGCCCGTGTATGACCGTCCCCACACCAGGCCGCATCGAAAGGCGCCGATGGAGGGTCCGGCGTTCCACAGCACGGACCTGAACGGAGACCTGCGCCGGCTGCTCGGGTCGCCGAACCTGTCTTCCAAGCACTGGATCTTTGAGCAATACGACTGGTCTGTGCGCACCAACACATTGGTGGGACCGGGGTCCGATGCGGCGGTAATCCGGATCAAGGAGACCCCGTCGCTGATCGCGATGGCCGTGGACGGCAATGGCCGCTACTGCGCGCTGGACCCGCGCGAGGGCGCGAAGCTCATCGTGGCCGAGTGCTGCCGGAATCTTTCCGTGACCGGTGCGACGCCGATTGCCGCAACCAATAACCTGAACTTCGGCAACCCGGAACGGCCGGAGATCATGGCGCAGTTGGTGGAAGCCATCGAAGGGTTGGCGGAAGCCTGCGCCGCGTTTGAGACGCCGATCACCGGCGGCAACGTCAGCCTGTATAACGAGACACTCGGCGAGGCGATCGACCCGACGCCCGTCGTGGGCATTGTCGGTTTGCTGAAGAACCAACAGCCCGTGCCGATGCGCTTTTCAAAGGCGGATCTGGACGTGGTGCTGTTGGGCGGAATCGGACAGACAAGCGATGCGGAGTTCGGATCGACGGAGTACGCGGAGCAGATCGTGGGAATGCGCTGGGGCGTGCCGCCGAAACTGGACATCGAGTTCGAAAAGAGAGTGCAGGCGGCGATGCGGGCGATTGCTGCGGAGGGTTTGGCGGACTCGGCGCATGACCTGGCGGACGGCGGGCTGGCGGTGGCGTTGGCGGCGTGCTGCTTTGGCGGGGTGGGCGCCGAAATTACGTTCGTAACCGAAATGAGGCCGGAGCACGTCCTGTTTCATGAGGGGCCCTCGCGCATTCTGCTGTCTTCCTCCGACTCTCGCCGGATCCGCGATGTGGCCTCTCGCTTCGGCATCCCGTGTGAAGTGGTGGGCCGCACGGGCGGTGATCGCATTGTGATTCGCGGCATGGCCGATGTGGCGATCGGCGAGCTGCGCGGGGTTTGGGAAAACGCCTTCGAGGAAGCCCTGCATGCCTGAAGTCCCCTTCGATAAGTTCCGCGAAGAGTGCGCCGTGGTGGCGATTTACGGCCATCCGGAAGCATCGAACCTGGCCTACCTGAGCCTCTATGCGATGCAGCATCGGGGGCAGGAGTCGGCCGGGATCTCCTCGAGCGAAGGCAAGGCGATCACGACGCACAAGGCCATGGGCCACGTGAACGAGATCTTTCAGCCGCAGGTGCTGCGAAAACTCGGCGGCACGATGGCGATCGGGCACACGCGGTACTCGACGTCGGGCGACACGGCGCTGCTGAATGCGCAGCCGTTCTCCGTCGCCTGCAACAAGGGCCACATTGCGGTGGCGCACAACGGCAACATCACCAACGCGGCGGAGTTACGGGCGGATCTGGAGCGGGACGGGTCGATCTTCCAGGCCACGTCCGACACGGAAGTGATTCTGCACCTGGTGGCGCGCTCTCGGGAACGGGACATGGCGGCTGCTTTGCGCGAGGCGCTGCTGCAGTTGGAAGGTGCCTTTTCGCTCGTCTTTCTGGCCGAGGACCGCATGATCGTCGCGCGCGACCCGCATGGGTTCCGCCCGCTGGCGATGGGGCAGATGGAGATGCCGGGGCATCGCATGGCGACAGTCTTCGCCTCCGAGACCTGCGCGTTTGATTTGATCGGTGCCGCGTATCTGAACGACGTCGAGCCCGGCGAGATGGTGATCGTCGGACCGGACGGCATCAGCCGTGAGCGCTACGCGCCGCCGCGGGACCGGGCGCAGTGCGTGTTTGAGCACGTCTATTTCGCGCGGCCGGACTCGTTGGTCTTTGGGCGCTCCGTGCAGACATCGCGCGAGCAGATGGGACGGCTTCTGGCGCGGGAGTGTCCGGCGGACGGCGATATTGTGGTGCCGGTTCCGGACAGCGGCGTGGCGGCGGCATTGGGCTACTCCGAGGCGTCCGGCATACCGTTCCGGCAGGCGCTCATCCGGAATCACTATGTGGGGCGCACCTTCATCGAGCCGTCGCAGGCGATTCGGGATTTCGGCGTGAAGCTGAAGCTGAACCCGATCCGGTCTCTGCTGGAAGGCAAGCGCGTCGTTCTCGTCGACGACTCGATTGTGCGCGGCACGACATCGCGGAAGATCGTCCGCATGGTTCGCAGCGCCGGCGCGCGGGAGGTGCATTTGCGCATCTCCTGCCCGCCCACCATCTCGCCTTGCTTCTACGGTGTCGACACGCCCACAAAGAAGGAATTGATCGCGGCCAACCACTCCGTTGAGGAGATCCGCCGCTTTGTCGAAGCCGACACGCTGGGCTATCTGCCGATCGACACGCTGCGCGAGGCAGTGGACGATTCGCAACACAGCTTCTGCTACGCCTGCTACACCGGCAGCTACCCGACGGCCCTGGTCTCGGTGGATGCGTTGATCGGCACAAACCGCCGGTAGTTGTATTGAAATAGCCTGGTTTTCTTGTGTTACCCTTCACCAGCAGCATTGGTGCGTGGGAAATCCACGGCGGTGCGCTTTTGGAG